>JBAYFV010000108.1:0-10599 GCA_041666985.1 Victivallales bacterium | reverse complement strand
TGGCCAATCAGACCGGAAGCACGCCCCCTCTGCCGGTGCTCCCACCAGCGTCACCGTATTTATGAACACGACTACTTAGCCCAACATGATATAGTTTTTCAGAAACACCTGTTATTGAAGTTTAACTTGATTGTATAGGAAATTGTATTTTAACCACGGAGGCACAGAGGTTTTATTGTTTTGATCAAGAAAATCCATGTAATTGCGGGCGTTCCTTCTTTATTTGGACGCTTTCCAGAGGCAGTCTTAGAGGCTGTTCTCTGATTCCTTCTTTTTTACCGGTTTGTATTCCCAAGAGGTAAGTTCATACTCGTCGGAAAGCTTTTTGAAGACCACGACTTCCACGATTTGGTCCTTATAGTTGATATTCACCTTGAGCCGTATCTTGTAGTTTATCCCGGCGACAACCTGTTTGCTGGCGCTGATTATTTCAACCAGTGAGACGATGGCGTCCTTATCGTCTTTCCTTAGTGCTTTTTCCCTGGCTTTTATTGCGAAGTTCGCAGCAGCGGCAACTTCGCTGTCATCAGTTTCAGCTTTGCTGTATGCGCCGCAAATTTCGGCATGGGCAGAGGGGGTTGCGAGTGTGAAGACAAGTGCCGACATAATAACTGCAGCAAGAAAATATTTCATGACGCTCTCCTTATTTCAGCCTGTAATCCATGAAACTTTTCCGATGGAATCGGAAAAGTTATTTAGCAGAGCCGAACAACTTGAAAAGCGCCTTCTCGGTTTCCATTGTGTACGAGCCGTCTTTTGACAGGGTCGTTGGGAGCTCCGGAGAAAGTTCTGAAAGTTTTTCAACGGGGGTTATCGGGAAATCACAGTGCGGGAAAATCACGGTTTTGCCGGGGAATTTCGCGTCTGCGACGGCCTCGAGTCCCTTTTTCAGATCCTGCATTCCGCCGATGGCGGCGAGGGCGGTTGCCGGATTGAGTTTCTTTCCTTCGACAAGCTCCAGTGTGTGTCTGAGATGCGCTGTAAGGCTTCCGCTTGAACCGATATATCTGGCACCCGCTTCCGCTATTTTCCTCACGTTCAGGAGGCCTTCCTTTCCTGCGGGGATTCCCGCGAAGATGTTCATGAGTCCGTCTTTCTTGAGGAAAGGGGCTGAAGAATTTACTACGGGTACTACGGGAACAAGCATTACAATGTCATCGAATCCTCCGTCCTTTTCCGCGAATTTCGCAACTTCGGCTTCAAATGCCGCCGGTGTCGGGAAGGATTTCGGGTTGAGTGTCTTGAACTCGATTTTTCTCTCCCCGATCTTGTCCCCGAGCAGTTCGCAGACATGTTTTATCCTCGTGTCGTCCATGTCGGTCATGAGGATTCTTGACGGCCCCTCCGGTGATTCCACCGCGAGCTGCGTATGCATCTGCCCCATTGCGCCGGCACCTCCGACAAGCCAGCAGGAGCCGCCTTTTTTGAGTTTGCTCCTGACGTTGCGTCCATATGCGTCTGAAAGGACGTTGGTCTTGCTTCCCTGATAGAACCAGCCGTTGTAATGGATGCCGCCGACATCGAAAGACCACGCTTCGTCGGGGTAGTTCCCGATGAAGCTTATCACGGCGTTCCTGTTTGCCTTTTTTGCGATTTTTTCGGCGTTTTCCCTGCGAAGTTCGCAGAGGAAAACGTCATCGAAGGTTTCCTTTTCCGGAATTGACCTGAGGATTTCCATTTTCGCGGAGGGAAACTCCTTTTTGATTAAATCAACTGTCTGTTGGCTAAGGTTCAGGACAGAGATTTTTGCGGGTTTCGCGTCTGCGAGAAGTTTTCCCGGCTCATATGTGTTTTTATTCCCCTCTTCGGACGCGATCAGGACGGAACCGCCTTTCTGCGGGGTTTTCCTGTTTTCAATCATGTAGCTGGCTATGACGCAAGTCCATGGTTCGACAAGGGCTGCGATTCCGGCGGGGATTGAATCAGCCAGGGGAAGGAGATAACAGCCTTCATCGCCGTTCAGGACGCGCTGGTCAATCCTGCTGTATTCGGCCATGCCGCCGTCAATGGCGTAACCGTAGGCGAAACCTTTCCCCTTCACATATATGTCCGCCTGAATTATGAAACGCTGTCCGACTTTGAATTTGTCGGAGACCCTGTTTCCGGTTTTGACAATTGTCATTACGGCTTCATGCCCCGGGATCACGGGCTGGGTTGCGAGATCCGGTGAAACAACGCGGGGGTGATCTTTGCCGGCCCTGATGAGCTTGACATCGGAGAAACAGAGTCCGATTGAATCTATTTTGACAAGCAGCTCGTCGTCGCCTATGTCCGGGACTTTTACTGTGCACGGTGAATTGTTTTTGCCGAGGTTTTCCATGCCTGCGCCGAAAAGCGGCCAGGCCAGCATTTTGCCGGGAATGATTTTAGACATGGTGTCGTCCTGTTCTTTCTTTTTATTTAATTTTAAAGAATCACAAATCTAAGATGAGACCGGTGAAATGTCAAAAGGGAAACGATAAATTCAAATGAGAGGGGCTGTTTTGACGTGTCCGGGAAACTGTTTTTTAAACGGAAAATCAGGCGAATGTTTTTTGTTTATGCCGGAAACGACGATACATTAAACGGAATTAAAAAAAACTGGAAGCTGAAAATTGGAAATTGAAAATAAATCTTCGAATGGAAACGAATCTTCCTCCGGGAAAGAGATGGGCGAAACATTCTATAAGTCTGTTTTCGAGGTGCTGCCGCATAGCCTGCTGATTGTTGACAACAGCTTGAATGTGAAAGCGCTGAACCCGGCTGCGGAAAGGTTTTTCGGCTCCTGGGAAAATATCAAATCCTGCGATTTGTGGAAAATAGCGCCGTTTCTTCTTGACAGCAAAACGGCTATTGAAAGAGTTTTTGCCGGGGGAAAAACAGAAACGCTGAGGCGGATCGGGTGCAATGGAGTTGAAGGAAAATACGTTGACGTGTCAATCTGCCCCTGTTTTACAGGTGGCTCCTGCGACGGGGCGGTAATCCTCATAGATGACGTTACGGAGCTTGAGAAAAAGGAGCAATACATACGGCGTTCGCAGAAAATGGATCTTGTCGGAACTCTCGCCGCCGGACTTTCCCATGATTTCAACAATGTCATAAACGGCATAAAGGCCACGCTTTCATCCGTGAAATATTCCCTCGATGACAAAACGCTTGCAGATGTTTCGCTGAGGGAGCAGGTCGGGAACGACATAGAAATAATTGAAGGTTCGGCAAGCAGGGGGGCCGACATCGTTGAGCAGCTTCTTTCCATTTCAAGGAAGAAAGAGCATTCATTCGCGAAAGTGAATCTGGTGACGGTGGTGAACGATGTCCTGAAGGTATGCGTAACCATGCTCCCGAAGACAGTGGAGATTGTATCGGATGTCAGGGAGGAGGAGGCGATGGTCAACGCGTCCCTGACGCAGCTTGAGCAGGCGTTGCTGAACCTGTGCATAAACGCCTCGCACGCCATGACCATAATGAGGAAGGAAGGCGAGGAGCAGGGGGGGGTTCTCGGGCTTTCCCTTGAAAAAATATATGTTGGCCCGAACATGTGTGAGTTTATCCCTGACGCAGTGCCCGGATTCTACTGGATTCTGAGTGTTTCAGATACCGGAACAGGAATGACAAAGGAAATTGTCGCAAAGATTTTCGATCCGTTTTTCTCGACCAAGGAGAAGAAGGGAACCGGGCTGGGGCTTTCAATGGTTTATAATATCGTCAGGGAATACAAAGGGTTCATAGATGTATTTTCAGAACCCGGGAACGGGTCTGTCTTTTTTGTTTTCCTTCCACTTGCCGATAAACCGGATGAAAGCTCGGGAAGCCCTGGTTGACATATGACGCGCAAAAGTAAATTAATGAAAGGATTTTGATTTTTATGCTGAATCGGAATAATGACAGACGGAATGGCTTTAGCCGTGATTTCCTGAAGATCTACGTTGTTCTGTCTGTCTCTTTTCTGTTTATGACCGCAATCAGTATTTACGCCTATTTCTCTGTTATGCGGATGAGCGGAAAATACACGGATCTCAGCAGTACGGCGATAGGCATCAAGCTCAAGGCCACAAACGCCAATCTTCTTTTCAGGGAAATCATAAGCGGATACTCCGACAAGGATATGAATGCCGTGTGGGAGCGGCTCAATTCGGCTAAAAAGAGCAGCCTCGGCCTCTCAGAGATTGGTCAGAGCGGGACGATTGACGGGAAACTCTCGACCTTCAAGGATAAACTTCTGAAATTCTATACTGCCATCGAGGATAAGGCCGGGGTGTCGGACAGGAAGAAAATGAAGGATGATGTTGATGCCGCATACGGTGACCTTATTGTCAGTATTGAGAAAATAGAAACAGGCCTCAATGAAATAGTTGAAGGCAAGCTTTTGGTATTCAAGATATTGTATTCAATGTTGATTATAAGCATCATGGCGCTTTTCGGTTTTGTGATTTTTGTAATCCGCAAGTTTATTTCCGGAAGAATTGAGATGGAGATGACGCTTGAGAATTCAAAGAATAATCTCAACACCATCCTGAACTCGATTAATTCTGTCCTGATTTTTGTCAATTCCGAGGAGGTTGTTGCGCAATGGAATAAATCCGCCGAACAATATTTCTCGGTTCACAGCCATAAGGCCGTCGGTAAGAACATCTGGGAACTTCTTCCGTTCCTGGAGCCGTTTCATACGGAATATGAAAAAAACTTCCAGCTTCAGCGTTCCTCCGAATTTTTAAGGCAGAAGGTCAACATAGGGGGCAATGACAGATATATTAACATTAAGATGAGCTATGCCCCGGGTGTAAACGGTGTTGTGGTGCTTCTTGATGATGTTACCGCCCATGAAGTCAGGGACAGGCAGATAAGGCAGGCCCAGAAAATGCAGATAGTTGAAAACATGATGGGCGGACTTGCCAATGACTTCAACAATGCCCTCGGTGCAATTACCGGTACCATTACGATGATGAAATATTCCCTTGAGAGCAATGGCGGCAGCCTTGATGAAATCAGGAACAACATGGAAGTCATCGAGAGTTCTGCGGAAAGGGCGGTGGTCATGGTTCAACAGCTCCTGTCGGTTGCGCAGAAACATGAATTATGCCTCGGGAATGTCGACCTTAACGGGATTATCCAGCACATACTCAGGCTCTGTCAGAATACAATTGACAAAAGGATCGAGCTTGTCGGTGAAATTTACAATGCCAGGGCGATGACAACGGTGGATCCTGCGCTTATTGAACAGGTGCTCCTCAATCTCTGCGACAATGCAGTGCATGCGATGACTGTCATGAAACCCGTTGAAAGCTGGGGAGGCGCCCTTACCATCTCAATTGACAGGGTTTATCCTGACAGGAACTACCGCAGTCTCCATCCCCAGGCCCTCCGTCAGTCCTACTGGATCATATCTGTTTCCGATAACGGTGTCGGGATGGATTCCGAAACAGCCGCAAAAATCTTCGACCCGTTTTTCACCACTAAAACGGATTTGCAGGCGAACGGCCTCGGCCTTACAATTGCCAATGACATCATACGCCAGCACAATGGTTTCATAGAGGTTGACTCAAGGCCGGACATAGGTTCCAGATTTGATATTTACCTGCCTGAAATAGCTGTTGCCGAAGAGGCGGGCGCAGTTTCTGAAACCGAAGTTCCGGCCGAAGATCAGATACCGGTCGGATCCGGGCTTATTCTTGTTGCCGATGACGAACTTATCATGAGGAAAACGGCAAAAGGCATTCTTGCGAAACTCGGTTACGATGTTGTCTTTGCCGAAGACGGCGAGCAGACCGTAAACGTCTTCAGGGAGCGGTGTGGCGAGATCAGGGCGGTTCTCCTTGACATGGCAATGCCCAAGAAATCCGGCAGGGAGGCTTACATCGAAATGAAGAAAATCCAGCCTGAAGTCAAAGTCATCCTCATTTCCGGTTTCAAGAAGGACAAACGCATTGAGGAAATTCTCGGACTCGGAGTGAACGCCTTCATCCAAAAACCCTATTCGATGGTAACTCTCGCCCAGGAAGTCAAGAAGGTTATCACCGGATAAGCCGGAATGTCTGACAAGAAAACGTTTGCCATGAATTTTTGTAAGGAAGTAAAGGAGTTTCAATATGAATTCATCTGCGGAAACATATCGTGACAAGATTTACGGGTGCTGGTCGGGAAAGTGTCTGGCCGGCGCGATCGGCATGCCTTTCGAAGGGGTGCCATACCAGCCGGAGCTGAGGCGGGAGAGCATTAATGTTCAGGATGTGCCAAACGATGATTTGGAATTGCAGCTTGTCTGGATGGTGGCTCTTGAACGGTATGGCGTCGGGTTGACATCGGAACATCTGGCAAAATACTGGATTGAAAGTATAAAACACGGTTGTGATGAATACAGTGTGGCGATACGCAATATCAGGCGCGGGATAAAGCCCCCGGCCAGCGGTTGGGAGGACAATTGCTTTGCCGACGGCATGGGCGCCGCAATCCGTTCGGAAATATGGGCTGCGGTTTTTCCGGGACGCCCGGATGCGGCCGGCTATTTTGCCGCGAACGACGCAACTGTGGATCATTGGGGGGACGGTGTCTGGAGCGAAATTTTCCTGGCAATGGCCGAAAGCTGTCTTTTCATTGAAAGCGACATGCCTGCCGCGTTTAAGTATGCACTGGGGGAACTGCCGCAATCCACCAGGCTTTACAAGGCGCTCGGGACAGTGCTGGAACTCCATGGACAAGGCTGTAACGCTGAAGATGCGAAGGCTATCATCACGAGAAAATCCTACCATCACAATTTTACCGATTGCGTGATGAACCTGTCATTCATTGCTTATGCGCTGCTGTGGGGCAGGGGGGACTTCATTAAGACAGTTCTTCTTGCTGTCAATTGCGGACGCGATACCGACTGCACGGCGGCGACCTGCGGTGCCATGCTGGGAATTTGCCATGGCAGCAAGGTTATTCCCGGAGATCTGCTTGAAAAACTTTCACCAACTCTGACTCTGAGCGAACTCATAGGCAGAATTGACGGAGTGCCGAGGACATTGCAGGAGCTTATTGAACGCACGGTCGCCCTTCGGGAAAGATTGGCAGGAGAATTGACGGAGACACGATATCCCGCATACCGGCCGTATGCTTCCTCAAAACCCATGGCCTTTGACCGGGCTCGCTGGCTGGTTCTGGACGAAGCCGGTCACGATATCGCATCAATAAAGGAGGAACTTCTTCGTACAGGATCATGTCCGGGAAAATTGAAGCAGAACATCTTTACAACTGACGGGCTGTTCTTTGACTTGTCAAAATATGCGAACTGCGCAAACACCCTGAATCTCTTCACGTTTCTGCAGGTGGACAATCCGGATATCTCCGGTGAGGACGTAGTGATTTCCGCTACGGCCGATGTCGGAATGACATTATGGTTTGACCGTGTAAGGCTGCTCAACCATCATTCGCGGCAGCTGTCCATCCCTTCATTCCACAGGGCGGAAGGCGGAGCGGCGTTTCATTGTCCTCTCCGGCACGGTGACAGGAAACTGGTTCACATCAAACTCTATTCCTGTCTGCCGCCCCTCAGGTGCACTCTGATGTTCGGCAACACTTTCAACGATCATCTTGACGGATTCAAGATGAGCATTTGAAAGGTTGCAGGCCGGTATTGCTGACTTACTCGTCAGGTGACTGCGGGATGGCCTCAATACTCGTAACGAGTGCTGATTTTTGAAAATATTCAGGGTTTCAGGAAATTGCCGGAGAAATGTAGAGAGGGCGGAATTTACGGTACTTTAAGGAGGAGTGTTGAATTGAGCATGAATGAGAGGAGTATGATAATCAATGAAGCCGTGACAAGCGGCGGGGCAAGTTCCCTGTAGTCAACATAACGGGGCTGTTCAAGGCTGGTCTTTTCAAGTCTGTCTATTTCATCCATGGTTTTCTGAAGGCCCTCGGCGTCTGACGCGGTGAAATATCTTCCGCCGGTCGTGTCGGCCATGTCCTTGAGAAGTTTTTCGTCAAACTCATCTTTTATGGGGACGAGCTGTCTGCCCATGAATCCGTCCTGGATGATGAATGCGTTCTTGCTCCCGATGCCTACCGTGTAGGTGATGATGTCGAAAGTTTTTGCGAGTTTCGCAGCCTGAAGCGGTGTTATCTGGGCGTTCACATTGTTCTTCCCGTCGGTGAACAGGACGACTACTTTCCGCTTCGAGTCGCAGCTTTTCAGTCGGTTGACTGCGCTTGCGATAGGGCCTGCGATTCCGGTGGAGTCGCCGATGATTCCGGGCTGAAGCCTTTCCAGATGCGCGAAAAGCCAGGCGTGGTCGAGTGTGGGAGGACATGCGACATAGGGCAGCGGGGCGAAGGCGACAAGGCCTATCCTGTCATTCGGTCTTTTCTCGATGAACTTTTTAATCTCCTCCTTGGCTGTGTCGATCCTGGGCTTCAGTTTTCCCGAGTTGATGGCGGATGCCACATCTCTTCCTCCTGTGTATTTTTCAGGAATGTCAATGGCCTGCATGCTTCCTGAAACATCTATGACAAGCATTATGTCTATCCCTTCAGCCCTCTGTTTGAGTTCCTCAATCCCCTTCTGCGGACGTGACAGCGCCAAAATCAGGATTGCCGTGGCGATAGCATAAAGAATCAGCGGGATGTCTGACCGAAGATTGAGCCTTTTTATTCCACTTCCCGAGGCAAAAGGTTTTACGGACGAGATGATTACGGTAGGATTCTTTCTTTTCAGCGCGTAGATCAGCAGCCCGATGAGCGGGATATACAGAAGAAGCATCAATGGATATGCGAAATTCATCCGTGCGCCTCTGCAGGTTTAGTCGTTTTCACTAGGTTTTCCGCCTTGTTTATTGCGTTTTCAATTACGGCGGCATCGGCGGGGAGTTTTGCGAATTTCACAAGGTCGGAAGCTGTCATGAATTCTTTCAGGAAATCCTTGTCATCTGTTTTCAGCGGACTTTTTTCGCGTTTTAAATCTTCGAGGAACTCGGTGCTTGTCTGTGTCTGCGCATGCAGTGAAAATCTTTTTTCAAGATACGTCCGTATGATATCGGAAAGCCTGAAGACGCATACCGCCGGAGTCACCCGGTTCTCCTTGAGTTGGACACGTAGCCTGCTGAATTCAGCTAGTGCGATATCCCAGGGGGGGGGGGCTTCCACTGATTGGTTTCTGCTTTTTTTCCTGAGAAGGAAAAAAAGCACTGTCAATATGGAAATCAGGAGGATAATCGAAGATAATATGAGGAGCTTTTTGGAGAGCGCTTTCTTGGTTATGCTATCGGCTAATGCCAGTTCCTGGGATTTTCCGGTGTCAATTGCACCCGCCTCAAAGGATGGGATTGAAGTGGCGATTTCCTTCTGCTCGTCTCCGGGACGGGGCGGATTCAGCTCAATGTTCATTTTCCCGTCTTCTATTTTACCGTTCACATAAGGCTGGATTTTAACTGAGATATTCCAGATCCAATAGCCCCATCCAATCCTGTTGATCCTTATTCCGGCATCATCGGCAGTCTGGGAGCCTTTGCCCGGCATAACGGAAGCGTTCACGGGATGCCGGCTCCACGGGCATTTAAGAGTTGCCACGGCCAAAACAGTATCTCCGAGTTTTATGTCTTTCGGGGGAACAAGCGAAAACACAGGCGTGGCTATTGCCTGGCGGGAATTCCTGACCTGGTGGTATTTGAAGGCCGATGCTGCGGATGTCGCAATGGTTGCGGCTCCGGCAATTGCCAGGAATATCTTCAGTGTTTTTCCAAAATTCTGTTTCATTGAATTTTTTTATCCTATAAGAAAGTTTACCTGTGCAAATTCTCACGTTGCCGGAAAAACTTCACAAGAGGTTTCACGAAGTCTTCTCCGCATCTGATGTCAATGAGATCGGCTTTTGCGCGTTTGCATACGGTCTCGTTTGCCTGCCGAATATTTTCAGAGCGTCCGGCAAATGCGTCGGAAAACACTTTCCCGGGAATAAACAAGTCCTGGATTTTTCCGTTTTCCGAATCTTCCAGTGATATGGTTGATGTGCCCGGCCATTTGATTTCCGCAGGATCGAGAATCCTGACGGCAATCACGTCGTGGCGCTTGTTTGCAATCATCAGCCGTTTTGAAAAATCCTTGTCGTCCATGAAGTCGCTGATCAGGAATATGACGGCTCTTTTGTTGAGGAGGTGCATGAGACTGTTGAGGGCGGCGGCGATATCGGTTCCCTTGCCCTCCGGTTTTCTGGCGACGAGTTCGCGTATTAATCTCAGCCCGTGAGTCTTCCCGGAGCGTGGTGGGAGGTAAAGCTCGTTTTTGTCGGTGAAGATGAGAAGGCCGACCTTGTCGTTGTTGCGGATTGCGCTGAACGCGAGAAGGGAGGCGATCTCGATGCCGTGTTCATTCTTGGATTTGTTCCCGCTTCCGAACACGGTTGAGGCGGATGCGTCAATTGCGAGCATCACAGTCAGTTCCCGTTCCTCAATGTATTTTTTGATGAACGGCGAACCCATTCTGGCGGTGACGTTCCAGTCAATGTCCCTGACATCGTCTTCCGGAGTGTATTCACGCACTTCGTCGAACTCGATGCCGCGCCCTTTGAAAACGCTGTGATAGGCGCCGGCGGTGATATCGTCGACAATACGCCTGGTCCGTATCTCGATCCTTCTGACCTGCGCA
>JBAYFV010000107.1:0-10744 GCA_041666985.1 Victivallales bacterium | reverse complement strand
TGATTAATCTGTATCTGAGGGATTGCGCTTCTTCACACCGGGAGTTAAGGCTTAGCTGGGAAAATCTTCACATAACTAATAAGTCCACCGAATGCGCTACCGCGCATCGGTGACTTGAGCGTTAGATCCTATGAAAAGAAACATGAATACATGCGATATAAAGCAATAGGTGATGGACAGGCAGGAGACGCTCATGTTGGATGCCGGTGTCTCACCGGACAAAGCCGGGGAGGCGTATCGGCAGAACAAAACCCCATATGAAAAATGGGCGCAAAGCCGGCCTCCTGGTGGAAGCACCGACAATCGGGTGATAATAAAACATAAAAATACAATCATATGCCTGGCAGCAATATTATTCCTGTTATTGTCAATTAGTTTGTGGTGATTGAGGAACAACAATCTATCCTTATCCGTTATACGAAGGGAAAAAACATTATGAACATCTATCCAATTGCTAAAATGTCAATACTATTTTTCTTGATGACAAGCCAGGCTTTCATTTTATCCTTGTGTTTTGCCGCTGAAAAACCAGAGTTCGAAGTGGGAAATGATGGTATGGCAACAGATCCTACGGAATGCTTCGCGATTGGAATATTAAAGCAAGCGCCTCCGAAAGAAATAATATTCTGGAATCAAAAACCACTGGCTGAATATGTTTTAAGGCCTTCTTATTTTGCCGGTTGTTCCGGACTTTTTTCTGCAAAAGACAAGAAATCAATTTCCACGTTCATCGGTAAACCGGTGGTTTTGAAAGGCCATTATAAATTTTACCCGGCCTATAGTTTAAAAAACCACAATAGGGAGGTCGCCTTTAAAGAGATGCAATTAGCGGAAATAAAAGTATTTGAAATAACTGAAAGCATTCCCGCTACAATAAATCAAAACAACGACATCCTGTCCATTGAAGCGCCAGACAAAGTCTCTGGCAAAGAATCTGAATTTGTCATTAAATTAAGAAATCCTTTCAACACACAACTTAAAAATGGAATTTTAGATATGTCTATCGGGTTTGGCGTATTTCCCAAAAATTTGGAAATAAAAAACTGGGAGGAGAGTCTTTACCCAAATCCTCAAGGAAAACGCGCCAATATTTCGTTATCCTCAAAAGAAGCTAGGGAGATACGCTTTGGATTAATGAAGAAAGAAAACAGTACGATTCTTGAGAAGTCATTATCAGAATCCCCTGTTAAGCTTAATGTGACTTTTATCGGATATGTTGAGCAACAAGCAGGAGAAGCCGAAGTAATATCAGCTCATCTAGAAGTAAATTATTTGGAAAGATACACCGGGCTTTTCGAACATACACCCAATGGGAAAACATATGGAGCAGTACTGCATGCATCTTTTGGTGAAATCATGATGGATAAATGGTATACGGAAAAATATGGCGATGTATCATCATTTGATAAAAAAGAGGTGAAAATATCCGGTGAAATTTCTATGGGATCCCCCATGCATATGACATCCTTGGATTCTATTGAGATAATAAAGAAAACGGAATGAGGAATGTATAGCAACCGCATGCACACTGACGTTGCGCGGAACGCGCAACGCGGGTGATGCACATGTTTCAAACACCGTCGAAGCATCACTTTTCAAGGAAAGCGCCGATCAGGTTTTCAAGGCTTACGTGTTTGCCCTGGGGGAGATTGAAACGTTCGCAGATTTCACGGATGATTCTTGCGCCATGGTCTACAGTGCCGCTCATGAGATCGGAGGCGGTGCGCTGCATTTTGACTTCGATTTCGGGTATCCTGCAGGTGAACCCGCTTTCCGGGCCCTTGCCTCCGGTGCCCGTGAGTTTCACGCCCTCAACAGAGTAAATCTTGAATTTCATGCTGAAAAGCTCGTCCGTATAGCCGAGTTCGCAGTAATACTGTCCGAGAAAATTAACAGCGCCTGCAACCATCCTGATTATATCATCATACCTGATTGAATTTTTTTCTTTTTCATGAACGGCCACATAATGGAACAGGCCTGAACTGAAAGCCTGCCAGTACTGTTTTCTCCCTTTGGAAAAAGTCCTGAGCGCAACATTCGTAAAATAGCTTTCCTCGCTTTCGCCCAAGGAAATAAAGGCGGAGCCCAGCGTTGTGGAGACTGAATTCTCCACAGCCTCCTGAACCTGGGAAAGCGAGAATTTCTCAAGGATGAACTCCGACGGATAGACGGACAGCTCCCAGACGACGGCGTTGTCGGGGCTGAATTCCTTTTTCCTTTTGTCGAATATCCTGAAGGAATGGATTATCTGCTCGACGAATTCGCTTTTTGCGGCAGGGTCGAGCGTCTTTCTCCCCTCATAGAGAATCCCCCTCAGCATCCTGCCGAGGAGTTCGCGCTGGTTCCTCAGGGCGCGCTGGATGATCCCGTGGATTTCGGAAGCCTTGTATGCGGGCCGGCTGGAAGCGTCAGGAGTCCTTATGTAGAATACGCCCTGCTGAACCTCGGAATTGCAACTGTAGCTGCAGACATGCGGGATTTCGGAAAAACGCCTTATGACAAAAACAACATACCTTTTCCCGTCAACCACCGGCCTGTCAATATCAAAATCGAGGGCAGGATCCGAATAACGGTTTATGACATTTCCGACATCCGTGGGATCGAATGATTTGCACTGCCTGTCGGTCATGCCCGAATAAAGGCACGGCCTGCCTGATCCGTCCTCGCCGACGCCGACTACGAGATAACCGCCTTTTGTATTGGCCATCGCCATGCAATGGCGGGCGAAACGGGCTTTTCCGGCCCTGCTGAGATTGTTCCAGTTCTGCGCCGCCTTGTAATCAAGCTCTTCCGATTCTATCCCTCGGTAGATTATTGATTTCCAGTCTACGGACATGCCGGTTTTCATTTGACGTGGCATTCGGTTATGTTGTCATCAGTTCGAGGCTTCATAATTCAATATCAGGCATCTTCAGTCTAGTTTCGACTTCGGGACAGGCGGAGGAGGGGGAGCCGAAAAAATCTGCTTCTCCTCGTTTTTAACATAAGTTATGGGAGGGGGGGTGAATTCGGCACGATCCCGTCTTTCATCAAGTTTCAAAATCATCGTCCTTATCGTTTTAAGCTCTTCGAAGAAAGACTTGAATTTCTTCTCGAATATCCATTCGACATGCTCTTCAACGTTCTTCTCCCTCTTTTTCATCAGCTCAATTATATAGCCCAGCCCGGCAAGTATGAATCCATAGGCGGACACATGTATGTACATGTCCGGAAGATATCCCATTGCAAAATAACAGACGGCCGTGCCAATCAGCATCAAGACCGCCATTACCGAGAAAATCCACATAAATCACCTCAGAGTTTTGTTCGTGCATGTGAACAGTGACAGTATACTTTACTTTATTATATGTCAATATGTTTTTGTGAAAAACCCGTCAACAGGATTCTCATATCGTCGGGAAGCTCGGCCTTGCAACTCAGAAGTTTCCCCGTGAGCGGATGACTGATTTCCAGAGAGGCGGCATGGAGCGCCTGCCTGTTCAAAACAAGCAGCAACCTGTCGGCGTCGGTCATTTCATCCCGGACAAACCTTATGTAAATATTTTCATCCCGACCGTAGATCTTGTCGCCTGCCAGCGGAAAGCCGAGGGAACAGAGCGTCGCCCTTATCTGGTGAAGCCTCCCGGTCACAAGCTCCGCCTCGACAACGCTCATCCCCGAACCGGTTCCCAGAAGCCTGAATTTCGTCTCCGCGTATTCCGAGTTTACGGAAGGCGGCTTTGCGGATTCCGCAAACCTCCTCTTTTTCCTGACCGCGCTTTTCCCGTCCGGCATGAGAAACCCCCTTGCATGATATTCAGCCGGGAACTCCCCGTGGACGAAGACAACATATTTTTTCCGTATTTCAGAGTGTCTCTCCGACATTTCGGCGGCAATCTCCGGCTTCCTGGCAAGCAGGACAAGGCCCGACGTCTCCCTGTCAATCCTGTTGATGAAATACACCTTGCCGAATTCCTCCGCAAGAAGATACCAGAGCGTGTTTTTGAAAAACGGACCGGCGGGATGACAGGGCAGATTTCCCGATTTTGAGACGACTATCAGGGATTCGTCGGAATAAACAACCCCGTATTTCCCGTCAACCGGCGGTTCTTCGATGTCGTCCGCAAGAAATTCAATGCACTCGCCGCTCTGCAGTTTCCGCGAACTCCGCGACTTGCCTCCGTTAAGAAGAATTCTGGCGTCCCGGATATGGCTCTGCCATTCCGTCCTCGAAAGATAGGTGAACCTTTCGGAAAGATAGGCATCCAGCCGCTTCCCGGCATCCGCAGCCTCCACAAGTGTGCTTGTAGTCCTCGTTTTATTCTTGTCGCTGATCATGGGGCCGATATACAGGATGATAATGGACATGCACCCGCTTCAGCAGGCTTATTTTCTGATGCAGTTCGTGTTCCACCAGACTGGCAATTTGGTCGCCTTCGGTCACGGTCAGGGAACCGTCAATCCCGATGGTGACATTTATGACCAGATACTCCCCGAAACGATGGGCCAGTATCTCTTCGACCTGCCGGACTCCGGGAATATCTGACAGGATATGGGTAACCTCATGATTCAGCATCTTCCCCGGCACAGTATCCATCAGGTCGTCCGATGATTTGCGTAAAATCTCTATTCCCGTACGCAATATGACCAGCGCCACCAGGGCTCCGGCAAGCGGATCCACCCAGGTGTATCCCATCCTTCCCAGGAAAATACCCGCACTTGCGGCCGATGCCGCATAGATGTCATTGCGATGGTCGCACGCGAGCGCGAGTATGGCGGAATTATTTGTCTGCCTGCCGATCCTCTGAGTCATGGAGGTTAACGCCACTTTGATGGCGACTGTGAGGAGTCCGACGGCAAGAGCCGCCAGTGACGCGCCGCCGAAATCGCTTTTTGCCGTCCAAAGATCATACACCTTGTTGATCGCATCCCAGAATATTGCAATCGCGGTAGTCACGACAAACGCACCCACCGCCAAGGCCGCAATGCTTTCCAGCTGCCGGTGCCCGTACGGATGTTCATCGTCCGCCGGCTTGCGCGCCATCACCATGAAAATACGCACGACAATATAGTATGCGACATCGGATGTCGAGTTAATTCCGTCAGCCAGCAGCGCGGGACTATGCCCGATAACTCCTATTACAGTCTTGATCGCGGCCAGGAAAATATTGGAGAACAATCCAACATTCACAGCCAGCATGCTGTAATCTTTCTGATCTTTTATTTCCATAATTGACCCCTGATTCAAATCTGCGATATCCGCTTTTCATAACCTATTGTTCATTAGCTTTCTTTCAAACCGGCATTCACCATAAAAAAGAAAGAGACGGAATCCAACCGTCCCCTCCTTTCCTTTTCCCCTACGGTTCGCCGATTCCGGCAGCGGGCTACGCCCGCCTCCGTTCATCCTATGGCAACACCACCGGTCTCTCCGGTCCTGATCCTCAGGCACTCCTCGAGATCCATTACGAATATTTTCCCGTCTCCGACTTCACCGGTCCGGCCGCCTGCGACTATCGCATCAATGGCCGGTTTCACAAAATCATCGTTAACCGCTATCTCAAGTTTGACTTTCCTGAGGAGGCTGCCCGCCTCCTTGTGGCTCCTGTAAACCGTCGCCACACCTTTCTGGCGCCCCCTCCCCATGACTGAGGTCACCGTCACCAGATGAATTCCCCTTTCCTCGAGATTCTGAAGGATGTCGTCCATCCTGTCGGGTTGAATGACTGCTATGATGTATTTCATAAATCACCTCCTATTCCAATGTTGTATAAGCCGCTTCACGATGTTCTGCGAGATCAAGACCGACTCTTTCCTCATGCTCCCCCACCCTGAGGCCGAACAGTTTGTCGACAATCCAGAACAGAATATAGCTGACTGTGAAAGAATAGACCATTGTTATGGCGACCGCCTTGATCTGTATGACGAGCAGTCCGGGATTCCCGTAGAAAAGACCGTCGGCTCCGCCGGAATTCACGGCCTTTGTCGCCAGCAGCCCGGTTGCAATCGCCCCCCATATTCCGCCGACTCCATGCACTCCGAACGCGTCAAGCGAATCGTCATAACCGAATTTCACCTTGCAGAAGCTGACGGAGACATAGCATATAACTCCAGCTCCTATACCGATCACGATGGCGCCCATCGGAGTCACGAAACCGGATGCCGGCGTGATCGCCACAAGGCCCGCGACTGCACCGGTGATGACGCCAAGGACAGTTGAACGCTTGTTGAAGAGCAGATCCATGACACCCCATGCAAGACCAGCTGCGGCTGTCGCAACATGCGTCACTACAAATGCACTGACGGCAAGTCCGTTTGCGGCAAACGCGCTTCCCGCATTGAATCCGAACCATCCGAACCAGAGAAGTCCGGCTCCGAGAACCCCGAAAGGCAGGTTGTGCGGCGGAGACATTTTATTCGGATAACCGATTCTCTTCCCGAGGAAAAATGCGGCCGCCAGTGCGGCCATGCCGGCATTGACATGCACAACCGTGCCGCCTCCAAAGTCAAGCGCCCCCAGTCCTCCTAAAGTTCCCAGCATTCCCCTGTCGGCCCACACCCAGTGGCAGACCGGATCATACACAATCGTCGTCCATAAAAGAGTGAATATGCAGAACGGGACGAACCTTATCCTCTCGGCAAATGCGCCGATGATGAGAGCCGGGGCGATGACCGCAAACATGGCCTGGAAAATCATGAACGCCTGGTGCGGAACCGTAGGTGCATATACCGCATGTGGGACAAGCCCGACGCCCTTCAGCCCGAGCCAGGAAAAATCCCCTATGACCCCTTTGATGTCAGCCCCGAAGGACAGGCTGTATCCCACAGTCACCCACTGCACTGTCACCAGACAGAGAATGGTCATACACTGCATCAGCACGGAAAGCACGTTCTTCCTCCTGACCAACCCCCCGTAGAAGAACGCAAGCCCGGGCGTCATCAGCATCACCAGCGCCGCGCTCGCAAGAAGCCACGCAGTGTCGCCGCTGTTAACCGCCGGCGGCGCGGCGGCAATCGCCGGAACGACCGCCTCACCCGTCACCGCAACACAGGCGAAACCTGCACAGAGAGCGGCAAACAAAGGCATTCCAAAAACCAAATCGCTTTTCCTCATTTCCCATTCCTCTCGTAAAGTTAAAAACATGTTTTGAGCCTTAGCAGGGCTCATGCCAACAGCAACAACATCACACTTATCATATTGCCGTGCAATTACTTGTAAATATTAAGCAAAATTACCATAAAGTCATTGTCAATCATTCATATTACATATTTGTGATTTATTTCCATTTTTATAACATTTATGGATTGATATATTAATGATGGGTGAGAGTAAACACAGGCTTTCCTGCCTGTAGTTTCTTCCTGTTGGATACTTTGAAACATGAAACACTATGCTAGATTAACGCGTATGAATATAAAAATCCGAGTTAAAACATACATGTCAGGAAATGCCTGACTGCCTTCGGATTTCCACAGGACAAAATTCCCAGAAAACTATTCACTGAAAAAGGGAATACGATTCAATGAAAACAATCAGCTGTAAAAGCAACGGTTTCCGGAAGGAACTCGAAACTCTCTTCGCCAGGCAGGTCTGCCCTAGAGGGATTGAAGAATCAGTAAGGGGGATTGTCGAAGACGTGCGTCGCAACGGCGACAGGGCCGTTTCAAAATATCTCCTTAAATTCGACTCGGCAGACCTTAAGCCCGAACGGTTTCTCGTGTCAGACTGCGAAATTCACAAGGCGGGCGGGGAAGTTTCCTCCACCACGAAGAAGGCGATCGACACTGCAATCAGGAATGTCTCGGCATTCTCAAGGAAACGCATCCCGAAAAACTGGAATTTTTCTCCGCGCCCCGGAGTCGTGCTGGGTGAAAAATTTTCCCCGCTGAACCGCATAGGCGCATATATTCCCGGTGGAACCGCCCCACTTATTTCAACATCCGTACATACTGTCGCAATTGCGAAATGCGCAGGAGTCAAGGAAATAGTTGCAGTCACTCCTCCCAACAAAGACGGCGAAGTCCACCCTGCCCTGCTCTATGCGCTTTCAAAATCCGGCGCCACCGAGATCTACCGTCTGGGCGGAGTATACGCAATCGCCGCCCTCGCCTACGGCACAGAGACAATTGAAAAAGTTGACAAAATAGTCGGTCCCGGAAACGCATATGTCACGACCGCAAAGAAAATCGTCTACGGCGATGTCGCCATAGACATGGTTGCCGGCCCGTCCGAAATAATGGTGATAGCCGACAAGACATGCCGTCCGGATTTCATTGCCGCAGACATGCTCTCCCAGGCTGAGCACGGAAGCGGACTCGAGCAGGCTGTTCTCGTGACAGACTCCGCCCGGCTTATTGAAGAAGTGAAGAAACAGCTCACTGTCCAGTCAAAACTGCTCAAACGCTCTTCCGCCGTAGGAAAAGTTCTGGCAAACGGTGTGTTTTTCGTTCTTGTCAAAAACATCGCCGACTCTGCGGAAATCGCAAACCTATACGCTCCCGAACACCTCGAGATAATGTGTTCCAAAGCTGAAAAAATCGCGTCAAAGATAAATGCGGCCGGCGCCATTTTCATCGGACAATGGACACCGGAACCAGTGGGTGATTTTGTTGCGGGCCCCAGCCATGTCCTCCCGACTGCGGGAACGGCAAAATATTTCAGCGGACTTACCGTAGAACAGTTCTTCAGACGCACCAGCATCCTCAAATATGACAGGAAATCTTTTCTGAGGGAGCTTCCGCACATTGCGAAGTTCGCAGAAATAGAAGGGTTGGACGCCCACGGCAGAAGCGCATCGATAAGAGGATAGTTGCCGGTCGGCGTTTCAGAATCCAAGGACAGGTAGAAGCGGACTACTTCAAGCCGTCTAGCGAAAAATCCATGGTGTAGGCCTCACCCAGGTATTGATCTTTTTCGCACGGATACGCGACAATGACCGTGTAAGTTCCCGTTGGCACCTCACCGAGGTACCCGCCTCCGCCTCCTCAGGTAGGGCACAATTTGGCATTGTCAACTTTCTCCTTCAAGAGGATTTTCTTGTCTTTTTCGCTTATGACATATATCTCAGACTTGCCTTTTACATACCTGACCTTCTTGTTGTCCTTCTTCTGGATAAGATCCATGTCTACCATGACTTTGAAGGGAACCGTGCCTTTTTTCTCATACTTGGCTTTGAATTTCTCAAGCTCCTTGGCGGCCTTGCCTGCATCTTTATTCTTTGGAGGCTGATCAAGAACGACGAAAGAATCAAATTTCAATGTGCCGTCTTTTATTTCCGCAGTCTTTTCGAAAGCGGCAATGGCTTCCGGTTTCCAAGGAAGAAGAGTCTTGTATTCCTGAAGTTTTTCAAGCGTGACAGGCTGTTTTGCCAAGGCGACGGCGGCACAGACTATTCCCGCCGAAAAAAGCAGAATCGCAGAACAGACAAGATGTTTCATCATTTTCTTCATGCCGTTAATTAAATCCCCGCCGCTAAAAAGTCAAGCAGATGCTGAAAAAAAACAAAACTGTCTCCGTTGGGGCAATTGCATAAACAGGCTAACCGGATAAAAGTATTCCGAAATGAAAACAAACATCGCTGAATATTTCGAGGAAAGTTCTGTTTTGTACTCAGACAGGATCGCCGTCGTATCGCAAGGTGAAAAAGGCCGCAGGGTGACTTTCGGCCAGTTGAACAGCATGAGCAACGCCTACGCCTGCGAATTTCGCAGAACCGGAATCGCCAGAGGGACAAAAGTCCTCCTGATGCTCCGTCCGGGAGTTGATTTCATAGCCGCGGTTTTCGCGGTCTTCAAGATTGGCGCAATCCCCGTCCTCATCGATCCGGGAATGGGGCTCCGGAATCTTCTGTCCTGCATAAGGAAAACTTCACCGGAAGCCATGATCGGCATCTCTAAGGCGCACTGGGTCAGGCTGCTGTTCCCGTTTTTTTTCAACACCGTCAGAATCTCCATAGTGCATGGGGCGTTTGCACCCCCATGGATAACCAAGCTCGAAATGCTACTGAAAAAAAACAACAGGGATGGGAGATTCAAATGCGAGGAAACCAAACTTGATGACACGGCAGCCATCGTTTTCACAACTGGAAGCACAGGTCCGCCTAAAGGCGTTGTCTACACCCATGGAATCTATGTCGCCCAGCTTGATATCATAAGTAAAACATACGGTGCGGGTCCTTCCGAAACCGATCTGCCGGCATTCCCGCTGTTCGCGCTTTTCAGCGCCGCCGTCGGAATGCCAGTCGTGATTCCCGAAATGGATCCGTCGCGACCGGCAAATGTGGATCCGGAAAAAATCATCGAGGCCGTCACAGAAAACAATGTCACATTCTCTTTCGGCTCCCCTGCCCTCTGGAAAAAAGTAAGCGCATACTGCATTGAAAAAAACATAAGACTGCCGTCTCTGAAAAAAGTCCTCATGGCCGGTGCGCCGATCAATTCGGATGTCCATGCAATGGTGAAGAGAATAATTTCGCCCGACGGTGAAACCCTTGTCCCATACGGGGCGACAGAGGCTCTTCCGATTGCGAACTTCGCAGGAACCGAGATGCTCGCCGAGACCGCCGAGAAAACGGCTGACGGCGCCGGGTACTGCATAGGCCGCCCGATTGACGGAATGACAATAGGAATAATTGACGCCGTAAACGCCCCAATTGAGAAATGGTCTCCGTCGCTCAAACTTCATCAGGGTTCAAAAGGGGAGATAGTTGTCAGGGGCCCTGTCGTCACCCCCTGCTATTTCAACGAACCGGAACATACCAGGAAT
>JBAYFV010000106.1:0-10790 GCA_041666985.1 Victivallales bacterium | reverse complement strand
GCAACGTAAGGAGCGTGTGATAATGAAAAGAGTCATTGGTTTATGTGTGATGGCGGGACTCGGGATCTTCTTGAGCGGGTGCAGTTCACAGGAGATTGGAAAGACCGGTCTGGAGAAGAAGCTTGTCCTGGCCGACGGGGGCAAGACCGACTATGTCATTGTGGCGCCAGAAAACCCCAGCGAGGTGGATGCGTTTGCCATAAAAGAGCTGACAAGTGCGCTCAAGGAGGCTGTCGGCACGGAGTTCAGGAACGTTCCGGCTGCGGATGCTGCGAAATACGCAAAGAGGATATTTGTCGGCACCGGACCAACCGGCACGAGCCGCGATCTTGACGGGATGGAGGACCAGGACAGCGTCTGCGAAAGCGCCGGTGCCGATGTGTTCCTGTACGGCAAGGGAATCCACGGCAACTTGTACGCGGTCTACGATTTTCTTGAAGGACAGATCGGATGTCGCTGGTTCTCCGCATTTGCCAAGCCGTATATTCCGAAGAACGATACTCTGCGACTCGCCGCCTTCAAAAAGCAAACACGGCCGGATTTCAAATGCCGAACCATGTACACAGACATTTTTTTATTATGGCCAGAGGGACTCATATTCCCGTACCGCAACAGGCTGAACATGGGGTTGGAACGGAAAATGAATCAAATAAGCAAAGATAGCGGGGTTGTAGACGAAATGAATTACATCATGCCGAACATGCATACGATTTTCTGTTACCTGCCGCCGCAGGAGACGCCACCGCCGGGTCACGGAATAAATGCACCCCTGAAATGGCTGAAGAACAAGAACTATTTTACGACAAACCCCGAATTCTTCTCGATGGATGAAAATGGCAGGCGGGTCATGGACAGGCAGCTTTGTTTTTCAAATCCGGCGATGCGCAGGGAACTGACGGCCAATATCGTTGCGAACATCGAAATGCAGGGGGGGAAAGGAATCGTCGAAGTGTCGCAAAATGACAATGCAACCACATGCTGTTGTGCTGACTGCGCGAAGCTGCAGGTGAAGCTTGGATGCCCCGGCGGTCCGATGCTAGACTATGTCATCGAGCTGTGTGGATATCTTAAAGACAAATATCCCGGGGTAATTGTCCGCACCTACGCCTACAACAAGGGACAGTCACAGGAACCGCCGACGAAGATCGACAGGCTTCCCGACAATTTAATGATAATGTTCGGCGCGGTACAGGACAATTTTACACGGGACTGGAGCCACCCGTCCAATCTGAAAAGTTACCAGGATCTGGAGCAGTGGTGCAGGCTCTGCCCGAATGTCATGGTCTGGTATTATTCCTTGTTCGAAAGTCCCCATTATGGAGGGGTTCCTTATTCCGACACCCAACGGTTTATCTCCGACATGCGGCTTATGAAAAAGGCCGGGGTACACGGGCCATTCCTGCTCTTTGGTTTCCCCGAGGTGGGCTTCTCGGAGCTTAAGACGTATCTGTCTCTCAAGCTGATGCAGTCCGTTGGACAGGATACCGAGGCGTTGATCTCTGAATTCATGGATTTCCAGTACGGAAAAGCGGCGCCGGCGATGCGGCGGTATCACGATGAACTGGAGAATTGTCGGAATGACAAAAACATGGGATTTGTCGGGGAACAATTTTCAACCGCCATGTTCCCCTATTTAACTCCCGGAAATCTACTGCGGTGGGAGCGGAGTTTTGATGAGATGGAAGAGTTGACGAGAAACGACCCGGCGAGACAGGATAATGTACGCGCGACAAGATGTCCTCTGGATGGTGTTGTACTGGAAAAGTGGCAAAAGTTAATAAGGGCATATCCCGAGTACTTTAAGGATGCCAGAAATTTCGAGAACCGTATCCGCTCGACTTTTGACAGGATACTTGCGACACATGTCTCCCAAAAAACGCTTTACCCTGGGGCAGGGGCAAACAATATGAAAATGCCTTACGCCCGACTGAACGCCAGAGTTGCCAATCTGAATAAGGAAATCCTGTCCGAACCACCTGACGGCAAACCTCTCCCGGCGCAGTTTGCGGAAATCCTCAAAGAGAATATTCGCCGCGTGATGCCGAAATCCGGGGTCAAGCCGCAGGTGAGCGATCCCGATGCCGCCTTTGGCATCGCGGCCGAAAGTGTGCCAATCACTCCGTTTCCAATGGGCTTCTATGATCTTAGCGGTAGAAAGGCCGGCATTGGTCGCCGCCTTCAACTTCCGGACATTAGCACGAACGGCGGGTATCAAATCTACAAATTAGGCGGCGTGAAACTCACCCCGGATTGTTATTGGTGGTGTGGTGACTGGAATGTCCAGGCGAAGCTGGGGCAGTTTTACGATGAGGACGGCGACAACAAATGGGATATCTACGTTTCCCTGAAATTCGAAGGGCCGATGTATTCCAAGGATTCCAGCGCCAGGGAAAACCGCGTTCTTTGCGACCAGGTCATCTTGGCAAGAAATGACGGGAAAAACTTAAAATAAGGGAAGGTTAACATGGCTTTGAAAGAATTCGGTTTCTGGGTGTACACCTGTCCGAGATCAGGCAGGGAATCGCATTATGAGGAGAAGGACTGGGAGCTGTTGCTGGATGACATGGCTTCGGCGGGAATGAACTCGCTGGCGATGGTGATAAAATGGTACACCACCGGGTACAAGTCCTCGTTGGATTGGCTTGATCAGGATGTCTCCGGCTCCTCAATCGTAGCAAAAGGAAACGGGCTTTTGCGGCGGGTCGTTGAAATGGCCCATGAGAGAAAAATCAAAGTGTGGCTTGTGGTCGTTTGCAGCTTTTATCAGATCAAGGAGTTTGGAATAGTCCCGCCAAACGGTCAAAAGGGCGCATTTCACTACGATCCCGACTGGCCGGGGGTGATGGACAGGACATGCCTGATGTTCAAGGAGATATCCGAAATTTTCGGGGATGTCGCAGACGGAATGGTGGTGGAAATAGAAAGCGTCGAATTTGACTGGCCGCACAGGATACCGCTTTACAACGAGTGGGCCAAGGCGAATCAGAGGCCGGCATACGGGGAGATAAAACTTCAGCATATGGATGCCAGAGCCTATCAGAAACACGATTGGCGGGACTTCCTTACCGAAAGAAGATGCCTGGCCATGAAAGAAATAGAGAAGACTGTCAGAGCCTCCGGATTCAAGGGGAAAATGTCAATGATCTGTGAAAGCTGCAACGAGCGCGGTTGCTACACCCAGGCTGTGAATCTGGAGCAGTACCATAAAACTGTGCCCGGCTGGGCGGCGGTCACATACGACTACTGGAGATATCGCAACCGTCTGGCTGGAGTGGATTTTTGCATGGAGCAACCGAGACTGGCGGGGATTGAGACCTACTTTCTCGGACGCGGCGTCATGAGTTACGACTGGAAGGATATGACAATCCCGCTGGAAGCGCACTGGGAGATTGATTTAGAGGATGTGGAGAAATATCAGCCTGACGGATTCTGGTTTTTCGCCTCCGACTCGGATGAGGTGGACAACTGGCAGTCATGCGTCAGTGAGCTGAAAAACATAGGTTTTGCAAACGGCCTTCAGGCAAGAAAAAGACTTCTCGAATTATGTGGAAAGCGAAGACTCCTGAAGGGCGTGCCGAGATAAGAAAGACGGGAGAATATAAAGAATAATTTAAAAGCAAAAGGAAAGAGGTGCGGTATGAAAACAAAAAATCTCCGGAGAAACAATGCCTTTACGCTCATTGAGCTCCTCGTGGTGATTGCGATCATCGCGATTCTGGCTTCAATGCTGCTGCCGGCGTTGCAAATGGCGAAGGAATCCGCCAAACGGATATCTTGCATCAACAATCTAAAAGGATTTTCCACCATCGTGGTGTATTATGCGGATGACAACAATGGCGTCCTTTTGCCTCTGGCCAGCCTTGCCGGAGGGAAGCTTGAGAAGACGTATTGGTATTTCGACAAAATGCGGGACTATCTGCCTGGCACAGGCATAAAGGCGAAAAACAAGTTCTTTATCTGTCCGTCCGAAAATGACGGAGCAACCAGCCTCTATGACAGCAATTATAAGAACACCTACCTCTATTCCTCCACATCGGGAGATCAAAACCAAGTACAAACCGCTAACTACAAGAGTAAAAAACTGGACTACTATAAATCCCCGGCCTCTACAGGTTTGATTTCGGAGATGAGCACACCGGCTACGGCAGCTACAAGCACATACACCTACACCTTCCAATGGTATTTGAATACCATGGGCGATGCCACTGTTGGCGTGGGCTTCAAGCACATCAGAACTGCCAATGTCGCACATATCGCGGGAAATGTGTCTACGTACGGATTCTATCCCATGAAATCCGCAAACAGCAATTTGATAGCGATCAAGTAGCGCCAGTCGGAGATGCTTCAGTGAATCAGACGGGATAAAACGGACGTGCTTTAATTGTAATCATGAAATAAAAAAAGGGACTTCAAAATGCAAAACAGATTTTTCAGGGATGTCTGCAAGAAAACAGAAAGGGAGGAGGAGAGATGAACAAACAGAAATGCCCGGACTGGTTCAAGGCGGTGATATTCACGGCATGTATTTCAGTATCCGCAATGAGCGGATGGGCGGAGGGCGTGTCGCCCGCGAATGGGAGCGAAGCTAAGGTTGCAGGGAATTCGGACGGGTTTTATCAAAAGTATCCCCATCTGGATGATTTTTTCCCCTATTTCCCTTATGCCGGAAGTACGGATGAGCGGATGCTGGAGATATGCAATAAAAGCTATTTCAACATAATCTGCGACTATAATTTCTTTTACAACATCGCAGAAATCCGGTCAACCGGGACGGGGAAGTGGGAGGAGAAATCACTTGGCATCACCCCGTCCGGACAGGCCTACTTTGACGTTTTCCGCGAGCATCGGCTGAAAATATTCGGTCATGTGCAGACATGGATGGGGCGGCTGACCTTGCTCAACCCGTTGTACCCCTTGTCAGAACATTTCGGGGGCGTGGAGCGGGAGCCCACGGAACAGGAGTATGCGGACGCGGAAAAGAAGCTCAGGAAGAATCTGGAATGGTTTGGCGAATTGAGCCGGGAACATCTCAAAGACATTCTTGCAATGTGGGTTACCGACGATGAGCCGAACAACGTTGGCCTGACCAGGGCCATGCACCGCATGATGTCCAAGTATGCTCCGTCCAAACCGGTGTTCAATGTGAACCCCTGGATGGGTTCGGCGGTGAAAATGGTGCCACACGTGGAAATCCAGGGTTGCGATTTTTATGTGCATACCGATTCTTTTCGTCATCAGTGGGATATGCAGGACAAGTTTGAGAAGTTGTACCGGCTCAATCCAAGCGCCATCACCATGTTTGTTGGTGATACGACATCATTTTTCGAGCCTACAAAGTCGTTTTTGCGTGATGCCCGACCCGAGCCGGCGGAATTGAGAAATCTGGTGTGGCAGACCATGGCTGGCGGCGCCAAGGGGGTCGGCTACTGGAATTTTGCGACGCCGTACCGGGTTTGGAATTCTGTTAGGTCGGTAGTGGATTATTACTACCGGCCGCAGGCCATGAACGTGCTTGCCACGGTGGGGGAGCTCGGGCAACGCCTGACTGCGACAGGACCGCTGTTCCTGCACACCCATCCGGAATTGGACGGGAAGCCGGACATCAATACCGCCACCTGCAATTACAGCACTTACACCGGCCCCATGATCAAAAGCGGGGTGCTGAAACATAATACCAGCGATGAGCGGCTGGTGGTGCTGGTTAACCAGAACCTGGACGGCGCGGCCTCCGGTACGGTCACGGCGCCGCCGAGCTGGAACGGCAAGCAAGTCTTTGATCTGGATCGCCTGGTCGAGGTGAAAGCCGATGTCAGCGGGACGGGGCGATATCCGGTGAATATCGCGGCTGCGGGGGATGCGGCGGTGTGGCTGGTGGGAACTGCGGCTGATTTTGCGCGCAGTCGTGAAGTGATTTTGCGGCATCGGGCGGAGATGGAACTGCCGCTCGTGGAAAACCAGTTGCGGTTTGCGCGGCGCTGGAAGCTGGATGTGAGCGCGGTGGAGAATATCTTGAAGCAGGCGGAGGCGCAGGCGAAAGCCGGGCAGTACGCGCCCTGCGCAGAGAGCCGGGAAACGGCGCTGCGGAAGGCGCAGGAGGTCATCCGGGCGGACAAAGACATTGTCTGGCTGAGGGAAAGGTTGGATATTGTGGCAGGGCAGCTTTCCGGCATCTCCTTGAAAGTGTCCGGCAACTGGCGTCCGCTTGGGATGTTGCCGGGTGGAGGGGACTCCAATGCAAATCTGGATTTGCCTCTCACCAGTAAAATCTTCGGCGGGGAGGCGCGCAAACTCAAAGAATTATCAGAGGAGTATTCTGCGCTGGAGTTGATGGTGCGCACCGGACAGCGGGAAAAGCTGGCGGAACTTCAGAGCCGACTGCCGATGCTGAGCGAAGCGGCGAAGGTTTTGGACCAGAAGATCGACCGCATCGTTGCCGAGCAGTTGGCCTCGATGCGCAAGCCGGTGCGCGTGGCATATCTGACGGCGGGACGGGAATGCATGGATTTTGTGCTGACCTATTCCTGGCTGTTCGATGCCTGCACGGCGGACTGGGTGACGCTGGGCGATGACGGGGTATTGCGCAACCGTGAAAAAAAACCGGTCAAACTGAGTGACTACGACGTGCTGTGGATGCACCAGGTAAATTCGTGTCGGCCCACGAAAGGCGTGAAAGATGTGAAGCTTGAAGATGTGCTGTATCCGGCGTATCTGAAACCGGAGTTCAAGGAGGCGGTCAAAGCGCATGCGGCGGCCGGCAAGGGGCTGTTGCTGACCGGATTGTCAACCTGTTATACGGTGGCGCTGGGACGCGAGACGGACATGCCGGACATGTACCATGACGGCGGTGTCTACCAGGGATCGTTTGATGCGGGCTATAAACCTGTGTCCGGCACCGCCGGACATCCGGTGTTTAGCGGTCTGGATGGTAAAGGATTCTATGCCAGCAGCAACACTTCACCTTACAATGAGGTGAGCGAGTGTACCTGGCGGCTGCGGCGGCCTGCGGGGCGGGTGGTCGCGTCGCTTCTTGATCCGGACATAGGAGATATCCAGGACTACGCGACACTGGTCGAGTACGGCCCGGCTGCGGCGGGCAACGGCTTGATCATGGCTCTGGGGGGCATCGCCATGGATGCGACACCGGGGGGGTTAACCGCGCTGAAAAATCCGAGAATGATCGAGAATCAGCGGCAATTGCTTTTGAATGCCCTGGAATATCTGGCGCAAGGCAAACCGTATGCGTTTACGGTGTCGGCGAACACCGCGACAATGCGGCAGTTGACCATGTTGCCGTCCGTCTGGCGATTCAAACTGGATCCCAAAGACGAGGGGCTGGCGGCGAAATGGTATGACCCGGGCCTGAATGAGTCCGCATGGAAGGATATTCCTGTCGGGACGAGCTGGGAATCGTGCGGATATGACTACGACGGGTATGCGTGGTATCGGGTGAGATTCAAGGCTCCGCCCGAGTGCAAGGGGAAGAAGGTCAACCTGCATTTCGGTGCAGTGGACGAATTGGCGGTGGTGTTTCTGGACGGCAGGGAGATCGGCCGTCAGAATCTGGTTGACAACTGGGACAAGCCGTTCGAGTTTGATATCACTTCGGCGCTGGGCGACTGTTCCTCTGAACACCAGCTGACGGTACGGGTGCATGACTCGTCCGGTGCCGGCGGCATCTGGCGCAAGGTCTGGCTGGAGGCTGCGGATAAATGAACAGGCTTTTCATCGGTATTGCGATATCCTGTTGTCTCTCCTTTTCTGTAAGGGCGGAGAATCCTGTACTCGCCAGTGGCGGCAACTGGATTCAAAACGCCAGTGCGCGGGTGGAGGTGACCGGACAACTGGCCTATTCGTTGTGGAATAGGGAGAAGAACCGGTGGGAGGGAGTATTCGCTGGATTTCCCGGCGGGGCGTCAATGGGCGCCCCGGAGGGAACCCATGTGGTTGAGGGAAAGCCGACGGTCAGCACCCGCATTGACGGACAGACCGCCTGTCTTGACTATACCGTCGTGGCCGAACTGCCGTCACGGGGTCGCACTACGGTCACGATTGCCGTACGCCTGTTGCCGGACAGTCCTTTGATGCAGCTGTCGTGTCTGGATCTGGAGCGCAAGCCGGTCGCGGTCGGGTACGTCTTGCGTCTGGCTCATCCGGGCCGATACGGTGTCTTTGACAGACCTGTGGATGCATCACAGTTTTCCATGGGGCAGTCGGACGCCTCCAAGACTCTGCGCCCCTTTTGGCTGAACTGGTCCGGTCGGCGCTTCTTGACCGTAATGGATCCGTTCCATCCGTATGTGTATGGTGTGTTCACTCCAGGCGGGAAGCCCGGACCTTTGGCCTGCGCAGCCTATTCCGGCGGTCGCCGGTTCACTCAATTCATAGCCATTAACGAGCCGTTTGCGGTGGCGGGCGTCATGCTTGCGCACGACGGTCAGACGGACACCGTGTTCCATTGGGCGACCGGATGCTGGCAGCGGCTGCAAAATGGCGGCTCAACTTTGGGAGATAAAATGATAAAAGGAGAATTGACGAAATGAGACAACCCTCGCAATCAGGCTGGTGGGAAAAAGGTTTTTTCGGCCTGCACTATGATCTTCATGCAAAAGCGGATGACACAGTGCTGGGGGCCGGACTGACGCCCGAACATCTTCGCGGGCAGCTGTCCAAGGTCAGTCCCGATTTTGTGCAGTGCGACTGCAAAGGCGGCTTTGGGTACGCGAGTTATCCCACCAAGGTCGGCTACCCCTCCCCGGGCATTGTCCGCGATGCCCTGCGGATTCACCGCGATGTTACACGTGAACTGGGGATTCCTCTTTCGGTGCATTTTGAAGGACTCCTGAACGCCAGGGCGATCGAGCTGCATCCCGACTGGGCGATCCTTGACTGCCACGGACAGCCGGTCACCTTTTCTCCTTCCTGCGCCGGTATCGCCTGTACCCGCAGCCCCTATCTTGACGAACAGATGATCCCGCAGATGCTGGAAGTCATCGCCGAATACGATGTGGACGGCTTCTGGATTGACGGGGACAACTATGTGATGCGCGACTGTTATTGTCCGCGTTGCCGCGATGAATTCACCAGGCGCACCGGGATCGCCCGGCCACCGGAGTCCGACACGCATCCCGACTGGGCGATCTGGCGCGGTTTTCAACGCGACTCCTTTGTCGAGTATGTCACCCGCTACACGGAGGCCGTTCACCGGCGCAAGCCGGAGTGCGCGGTATGCAGCAACTGGATGTATACGATGCGTCATCCGGGTCCGGCAACTGCACCCATTGACTATCTCTCCGGCGATTACATGTCTTCCTTCGGCTGCGAGCGCGCCGAAATGGAAGGACGCTACATGGACGGCCATGGCGTGCCGTGGAACCTGATGGCGTGGACCTTTTGCACGCCTGCGGCGGGTATTATCCCCCATCAGATGAAGACTGCGGCGCACCTCTGCCAGGAGGCGGCGGAGGTCATCTCCTGCGGCGGCGGTGTTTTCCTGTACGATATTCCCCAGCGAAACGGCTGGCTCACTTCCTGGCATCAGGACATCTTCGCCGAAGTGGCCCGGTTCTGCCGAGAGCGGCAACCTTTTTGCCAGAATACGCGGTCGGTGCCGGAAGCGGCCCTGCTTTTCAGCGATCCACACGTATGGAAAAACAATCCCATGCCGTTTTGCATGGGCGAATGCTACTACGGACTTGAAGGGGCGCTGCATGTGATCATCGAAAGCCAGATTCACACCGATGTATTAGACGAGACCCGGTTTACCGAGAGACTGCATCAATACAAACTGGCAGTGGTTGCCGAGCAGGACGCGATTTCTCCCAGGGTGATCAGCGCCTTGGCGGACTACGCCCAAAACGGCGGTACCGTTCTGCTGACGGGTGTCCATCTGGCCGATCTCTGTCCGGAACTGATTGGTGTCGTTGCGTCCGAACCAATACGCAAGGAAACCTGGCATCTGCCGGTGGGAGGCGAATGCGCCTCCTTGGCAGGTCCGTGGCGACCCGTGAAGGCGACCACGGCGGCGGCATATGCACCTGTCATGCGCGGAGAACAGATCGGCAAGGATGAGACCGGATTTCCGGCTGTCACGGTTCGGAGGACGGGCCGCGGACGGGTGGTTGCAATCCACGGTGATTTCATGCGCAACTACCTGCTCTGCCACCATCCGAGGATGCGCGTGTTCCTGCGTGAGATGCTGGACTCGTTCGACATCGCCTGGAAATGCAGGGTCGCAGGACCACCCCAGATAGAAGTCTCCTTGCGGGAGAGCAAGGGACGGTTGCTGGTGAATCTGGTCAACCGCGCCGTCAACCCCACGCTGACGCCTCGTCTGCATATTGTCGAAGATGTTCCAACAACGGGGCGGATCTCAGTGGAGCTGCGCATGGAGGAGAAGCCACGCGCCGTCACGCTCGAACCTGGCGCACAGGCGGTCAAGTGGTCATATCAGGACGGCTACCTGACAGTCGAAGTGGAATCCGTGCACATCCACAGCATTCTGGTTGTGGAAATCTGATGCGGCCTGCGGGGGTGCGGAATGCTGGTTTCAACGATTATCCCAGCCGGCAAATGTAAAAGTCATTTCTGTACGGCTCCTTACCCGAAGAAAATAAAAAAAATGAGAATATTCTCAAAAGCACTTGCAATAAGCTTCCATTCAGGATATAATTTAGGATAATTCCGGATAATTTAAGATAGGTATTGCATGTGGATCCTAAAATAAAAGTTAGGAACAGGAGGCTGAGGCCAAGGGAGGTCAATGAGCTCTCAAGGGAACTTCTTGTTAAATT
>JBAYFV010000105.1:0-10790 GCA_041666985.1 Victivallales bacterium | reverse complement strand
GGAGTGTATTCACGCACTTCGTCGAACTCGATGCCGCGCCCTTTGAAAACGCTGTGATAGGCGCCGGCGGTGATATCGTCGACAATACGCCTGGTCCGTATCTCGATCCTTCTGACCTGCGCAATTATGTCTTTTGTGAGCATGTGAAAATTTCCCGGGAAATTTTATGGAGTTCTTAATTCGTCGAGTATCCTCTTCACGATTTCGTTGGTCGTGATTTCCTCAGCTTCGGCTTCGTAGGTCAGGATGATCCTGTGCCTGAGAATGTCTGGAATGATGTTTTTCACATCCTGGGGGACGACATAGGCGCGTCCCTCCATGAATGCGGACGCCTTTGCTGCAACAGTCGCCATTATTGCCGCTCTGGGGGATGCGCCGTACTGGATATAATTTTTAAGGTAGCCGAGTTTCGCCTCCGACTGGCGCTGGGAAAGTTCGCGGTGCTTGTCGGGACGGGTCGCTATGACTATGTCGAGGATGTAGTCAATTATTTTTTCATCAATGTAAACCTTGTCAACCCATTCCCTGGCCCTTTTAATGTCCTCAAGGGTCGCGACGGAGAGCGCATTGAGGTTCATATCGGTATGCGCCATCCTGTTCACTATCGCCTTCTCCTCGTTTCTGGTGGGATATTCAATTTCCAGCTTGAACATGAATCGGTCAACCTGTGCTTCGGGAAGCGCGTATGTGCCTTCGTGCTCGATGGGGTTTTGTGTGGCCATTACGAGGAAGGGGCGCGGCATTTCGTGTCTGATTCCGGCGATTGTGACCTGTTTCTCCTGCATGCACTCGAGGAGGGCGCTCTGTACTTTTGCGGGTGCGCGGTTGATTTCATCCGCGAGAACGATGTTTGCGAAGACCGGCCCGATTTTTACGCTGAAAGTGTGAGTCTGCTGATTATAGATGTTTGTGCCTATCAGGTCCGCCGGCAGAAGATCCGGGGTGAACTGAATTCTCGAGAAGGTGCCGTTCAGCGACTGGGAGAGAGTTTTCACTGCCAGGGTTTTTGCGAGTCCGGGAAGGCCTTCAATCAGGATGTGTCCGTCCGAAATCAATGCCAGAATAAGACTGTTTACGAGTTTGTCCTGTCCGACAATTATTCTCCCTATTTCGGTTTTAACGGGTTGAATGAAATGGGAGGTCTCTCGTATCCTGCTCTGAAGTTCCTGAAGCTCCTGCTGTTCCATGATATAAACTCCTTTTTATGGGTTTTGACTTATTTAGACAGCGTAAAAAGAAAAAAGTTCGATTCGTGTGGATCAGTGGTTGAGTCTTCCCTCCCGGAGCATGTGCCTTTTTCTGCGGGCAGAACCAGCTTAGTAGTCGTGTTCATAAATACGTCATCGGATTTATGAATACGACTACTAAGGAGCCGTACGGGAATAACTTTCACATTTGCCGGCTGGAATTCCATGTATTTGTCTTCTTGGTCAATCGTAGAAGATGGTTCTTGCATTGAAGACAGGGCCCTCCTTGCAGGTCCTGGCATAACGCCAGCCATCGCTTCTCGTTTCATCTTTAACTTTCACAACGCAGGCGTAGCAGGCCCCGATTCCACAGCACATCAGATGGTCAAGGCTCAACTCCCCGTCAAGTCCGTTTTGAAGGAGCATCTTCCCCATTGCCATGAGCATTCCGTGGGGGCCGCAGCCGTAGAACCTGACATTTTTTGAAGGAGGGGTTTTAATAGCCTCTTCAAGGAGTTTTGTAACGTATCCCTTCTCTCCGTGCGAACCGTCTTCGGTGGCGAGAAGAACTTCAAAGCCCGTCTTTTTGAACTCATTTATTAAAATCAGATCCGAGGAGGTCTTTGCACCCATTAGGATTTTACCTGGAACCGGCGCGCTTTTTGCAAGAATATAAGTCGCGGCCGACCCGTATCCGCCGGCGACAATTACCGGAACTTCATTTTTTTCAGGGATGGAAAATGGAATTCCCTGTGGCCCCATGATACTGCACTCAGCTCCTTCCGGCAGAGTGGCAAGAACTGCAGTTCCCTCCCCTACGACCTTGTATATTACGGTAAGTTCACCCTTTTTATTGACATCGCAGATGCTGAAAGGTCTGCGGAGAATTCTGTCCCGCAGACTGGTGATTTGAATGTGAACAAACTGCCCCGGTTTTACCTTCGGGCATATTGCAGGCGCGGAAAACACGATGCGCTTATATGATTCTCCGATACATTCGTTCTTCAGAATCTTGCAATTTTCAAGCATGTTCAACCCTCATGTTTTTCTTGTTTCAACACCCAGCCTCGGATGAATCTGAATCCGCTTATGAATCCAGTATCGGAATCTATCTCCACCTGCGGGGATTTTCGAGTGAACGGGGGTCATCTGTCTTTTTCGGGGTCTGTGGGCCTGGAGGACTTGAGCACACTGGCTTTGAGATACATGTCAAGCACGTTTGTATTGTCATCCCTGCTCATCAATGTGGGGCCGAAAAGGTTCTTGTAGAAATTGAGATTTGAACTCACTGCTCCGCCGATGTTTATCCTCTGGCCTTCCCGGACTGTCATCCTGGTGGAAATGCTTTCCACCCTTACCGCCTGTTTTTTCCCTTTTCCGTCCATATAGCTGACTTCGGGATATATCTCCACGTCAATCAGCCCGTCATCGCGAAGCCGCGGCAGAACCATGAGCTTCGCTCCGACATCCCGCATGACGAATCCGGGTATTGCCGAAGGAATTATAATCGTGCTTCCGCCGCCGACTATCACTGTGGGGGGGAGGAGTTTGTAATTATAAAGCCAGCTCGGATCCGCAACGGTTTTCCCGACAAAAAGGCTTGCCGGATAACCGCTCATCGTGGTAATGGACTGTGAATTGTTCCTTATCTGCGTGCCGTGTCTGTCTGCGGCATTTATCTCAATGTTTTTCGGTTTGACGATTTTACCGTCATTGATTATAACCTGGTTGGGCTTGACACCCTTTCCATAACCGACCTTCACGCCGAGATTTTCCTCGGCGCTTGAACCGGTATTCTGAAAATCAACGTCAATCCGGATGTTTGCGGTGGGAATATCCAGGCCTCCGATGATTTCCCTGATCTTTCCAACAACCTCCCTGTTGTCGACAACAAGGACGGAATTGCGGTTGGCTTCATAGGTCATGACGCCCTTATCCGAGAGAAGGGGGCGGCACATTCTTTCAACAGTGCCGTAGTCAATGCTCTGCAGGGGGATGACTGCCGGCGAAACTTCTTTTCTCTTCATCTCGGCTATGGTCTCTTTTGTTATGACAACGGTTTTTGGTTTTTCCTGTTCCGCTGTGGAACTGTCAACTGATGCCGGTGCCGTGTGTTGCGCATAGAACACCTGGGCTGAAAACAGGATCAGGAAAAATGTCATGCTTGTTTCTATTTTCACGATCACCTCCGGATTTAGGTAACGCGTTAATATATATATGACGGAATGTAATTCAATGTGCCCGCCCGGGGCTCGTTAAGAAATAACTTTGACATTTGCCGGCTGGAATTGCGGACAGAAGACGTCATCGCCTGAAAACGGCGGCGTCCGGCCACGGCTCCTTTGCACGAAAATGAAGTGAGCCAATTTCAAAATTGGCGAAGGTAGGGCGCGTTCTCCGTAACGCGCCACCTCAAAACGGACGGCTCGGAGAGCCGTCCCCACCTTGGATTCGGCAATTTTGAAATTACCTCGAAGTAAGAAAAGACCTTCCCGGCATGAAACAGAAAGGACTTCGGGAAAACTGGGAAAACGCAGGGTGATGTCGCGATAAAAACGCGTCAGCCGATGAAGCGTGCGTTACAGGAGTCTCACAGCTTCCTCTTGATGCTGCATATCACAATTCTGTCCATCACATGCTCGCACATGTTGCAGATATCGCCAATCTGGTAGACTATGTCTTTTTGAACAAGCTTCTCGGCCATCTCTGTTTTCTCCTCGAAAATCTTCCTGACCATTTCGTGTTCAATGGTGTCTCCGATGCTCTCGGTGTTTTTAATCAGCGTCTGCAGTTCTTTTATTTTCCGCATTTTCATGAAACAGTCGAGAGCCGCCTCCCTCGTGTACTTGAATGATTCAAGTGAAAGCGAGAGGAGTTCGGAGATGTCTTTTTTCAGTGAAGGCATGATCTCGGTCTTCTGTATCATGAGAAGCGTGGCGAGGTGATCGGCGCCGTTCGGAATCGCGTCAATCCTCTCGATGATGTCCAGGAGGTCCTCTCTTGATTCCGGAAGAAGCGACTGCTCGTACATTTCGCATTCGATGATGCGGCGCATGCCGTCGGCATCCGATTCTTTTTCATGAACTTTCCTGGCGAGAACCGCGTAATGCCCGTCCAGCCCGTTTTTCATGGAATGCTCAACGGCCTCCCTGAAGACTTCAACCGTGTCTACGCAGAGGTTCAGGTAATTTGTGTATTTCTCAAGCAGAATCCTGTTTTTATTGAAAAAATACATTGCTTCGCCCTTTCCTTTTGAATTGCTTGTCTTACCGGAAAATCCGCATCCCCATGACGATGAACAGTGTGAGCGTCACAAGAGACGTTAAATATGACCACTGGAGAAGCGAACCCATTTCCATGATGTTCTTTTTCTGCAGCGAGCTTATGACGATGAGTGTTGTCGCCGGAGGTACTGCGGCCTGTATGAGCATGACAATGGCAAGCAGGGTGTCCTGGACGGTCCCGTGGGGGATTATATTTGAGAAAATGAGGAGTTTTATGTATAATATTGCCAGCAGCGGCAGGAGGATGAGTTTCACGAGGATTACGGCAAACACGGATTTCCTGTCGACATGTTCCGACATGGGGCTGAACGCGAAGCTTCCTCCGAGGACAATCATTGCACACGGGACTACCGCATTGCCGAGGCTTACGCATGCGGTGAAAACCGGATGCAGGAATCCGCTGTCCGCGCAGAATGCGTTTTTCGCGAAGGGGAAGTTGGCGACGGCGAACCCCGCAATGATTCCGCAGACCGGAGGCGTTATGATGTCCGAGAGCTTTATGGAGCTGTGGGGTCTTTCACCGAGGATATTGAACCCCAGCGTCCACATCATCGGGGAAAAGGTTATTATGAACATTGAGACATACGCCATTCCAACCGCTTTTAATTCGGCATTGCCGGAGAATTCCGGAAACGTCAGGCAGATTGCGGCGACAAGCGGTATCGGGAGATACATGGAGTTTGCAAAACCCGAAGACGCCGTGACCATGCCCCTTCTTTCAGGTCTTATCTTCAGGATCCTCCCGGCGGCCGCCCCCAGTGCGATTCCGCCGACTATGTAGATGAACGCCGTGAGGGGCAATACCCAGAGTTCCTTCAGCTTGTCAAGGTCTATCGTCTCTGCGAAACTCGCAAAGAGCATGCACGGCAGGAGGAGGTGGAAGATTATCCTGCTGATTACCTGAAGGGAATTGCTGTCGATCAGTTTGAGCCTTGCAAGTATGATCCCGCCTGCGGACAGCAGTGCAATTGTGAAAATCGCCTGTGCGGAATGGAAAAAGAGGCTGAGCGTATGCATTGCCGGCTACCGCCTTTCCCCTATGGGAAGAGTTATCCTGAAGGTCGAACCCTCTCCTACTTTGCTTTCAATGGCTATGTCGCCGCCGTATTTCTTCACGGTGTCCATGCATGAATGAAGGCCGTAGCCCCTTGAAACCTTGCTTTTCTCCTTTGTCGAGAAGCCGAACGTGAACATCCTGCTGCGCAGTTCATCCGGAATTCCGGGGCCGTTGTCCCTGACCTCGATGACAACCATGTCCTTGTCGCAGATCCTCCCCTCCTTCAATATGAGTTCGAGATAATGCTCTTTCTTGGTCGCCAGGCCCTCCGCTTCCATCGCCTCTACGGCGTTCTTGATGAGATTGATGAAAACCTGTGTCATCATCGAAGTGTCAACAAGCACCTGGGGAGTCTTGTGATCCAGGCTCGTCCTTATCACAACACCTTTCTTGTTGCATGTCTCCTCGAATATCTTGACCGATGACTCGATGACAGGTGCGATTGATGTCATGTTTTCAGTTCCGAGCTCGCCCATGAATCGCTGCTGAAGCTCAATAATCTCGCTGATATGGTACAGCTTGTTTGAAAGGGAGGAGAGAAGTTTTACCGTGTCGTGCCGTGTTCTGGCGATATGGGCGAGAAGCTCGGAGATGATGCCCAGATACTGCCTCCCTTCATTGTCATCTTTGAGGAACCTGTCGGCATTGCCCGTTTCAACCGCGTTTTTAAACTTCGGGATTATCTCGTTCATTATGAATGATTCCGGATGTTCGGAATTGCCGGGATTTTTCTCCTGGAGCTCGAGTACGGTAAGTTTTGCGACAGTTACGGCGTTCCCGATGTTGTGTATGATTCCCGTTGAAACCTGAAGCATTCCCTCCTCCTTCGCAGTCCGGAGTTTCTCGTCATACTGTCTGCGTTCCCGGAACAGCTTTATCGCCTCAAGGCTGAGCGATGCGATTTCATTCAGGCGGACAAGGTACTCGCCGTCTTTGTCACAGAGCACATGCTCGTCAAAATCATCCCTGGAGACGACTATTGTGCATGCGAATATTTTTGAATGGACGTAAATCGGAGCCATCAGTATTCTTGACGCGAGTTTTTTGACGCTCTCCGGGAATCCTTTTGGAACCTCGTTGCTGAACAGCACATATTTATTGTCCCTGCAGAGTTCTTCGAGCTGTGATACTGCAATCGGGATTTTTATTTCCCTGATGAATTCAATGTGTTTCTTGGGGTGGGCGAGAAGCTGCTGTTCAACCTGTGCCGGTACATCTTTAAGGGGGGGGAAGGTGCCTGAAACCGCAGCTCCCCTGAATGAATCGTTGTCGGAGGCCGTCAGGACCGAGGCGCCGATTCCCCGCAGCGTTCTTTGCGCGTATTCAACAAAGCTGGTCAGGAATGTCTCATCGCTCAGATCTTCGGAGGTGACGGCTTTGCCGCTAAGCCCGAGAATGGCGGCGGTCGCCTCCCTTTCCTTTGCAATCTGACGGGCCTGATCATAGCAGACGCGGTTCGTTATGATCACTCTTGTATGCTGGTAAACCACCCATGTGACAAGCCCCAGAATCAGGAAAATCAGGAAAATCAGGATGCCGCTCATTTTTCTCCTCGATAAAGATTTTTATGAAAAGTGAATATATTACGAATATACGGTTTTTCAGGAAGACAATGAAATTATTTCCCTGAAAAACTATACGAAGAAATTTTCGGCGTTGTATGAACTTCTCACAAGCGGTCCGCTCGCAACACTCCTGAATCCGAGTTTTCCGGCAAATATCTTCCACTTTTCAAAAGTGTCCGGATGCACATAACGGTCAAGCCGCCGGTGTTTTCCCGTAGGCGGCAGATACTGGCCTATTGTGAGTATTTCCGCGCCGGTTTTGCGGATTTCGCATATTGTCCCCTCGATTTCGGAATCCGTTTCCCCCAGCCCGACCATTAATCCGGATTTGACGGAAAACTTCCCCTTGCCAAGTTCAAATGCCGACTTCAAAACCATGAGGGACCTCCTGAAATCCGCGCCGCTGCGGATTTCGCGGGACAGTCTTTCGACAGTCTCCATATTGTGGTTGAACACGTCCGGCCCCGCATCAGTCACCAGCTTCAGGCTTTCGACGCTCCCTCCGAAATCAGGCGTGAGCACCTCAACTTTCGCTGACGGTATTTTCTTTTTTATCTCCCTGATTGTCTGTGCGAAGTGCGAAGCTCCGCCGTCGGGAAGATCATCCCTGGTAACACTTGTGACGACGACATATCTGAGTTTCATCGCCTTTGCGGCTTCTGCGATTTTCGCAGGTTCCTCCGGATCTGGAGGCGAGGGCGACCTGGAATGGTCTACGGCGCAGAACGTGCAGTTTCTTGTGCACTCCCCGCCCAGTATCATGAATGTCGCCGTCTGCTTGTGCCAGCATTCGCAGAGGTTGGGGCATTTCGCACTTTGGCAGACAGTGTGAAGCTTGTATTGGCCTATCAGCGATTCAACTTTGTCCCTGCTTTCACCTGCGGACACTTTGACGCGTATCCAAGGCGGAAGTTTCGGACGGGCATTTTTTATCGGGTTGTTCATGGCTTTATGTAAATCTTTTATAAGCTTAGGAGCCGTACAGAATCCGTGCTGCCCCTTATAATAAACCAGACATATGCGTCCTGCAAGGACGCTTTGGAGATTGAAAGCCGGTGTTTCCTGTCGTGTCGCACTTGATTTATGTTCCGCCTCTGGTTATCTTTCCGCCAATGTGAACGTCGAAATTCCTGTCACCTGTCCCGTTCAGGAAAACTGTTTTCGGAGGAAAACCAAGATGAGCGCCGCAATAGATTTGAGAGGGAAAAAAGCCGTTGTCCTTGGCGTGGCAAACGAGAAAAGCATCGCCTGGGCGATAGCCAAGGTTTTGAACGACAACGGCTGCCGTGTCTCAATCGGACATCAGGAACGCAATACTGAAACAGTGCTTCCCCTGCTGAAGGAATTAAATAATCCGTTTGCCCGCGTCTGCGATTTCACCAGTGACCAGTCCATACAGGATTTCTTCGGCGGAATTGAAGGCGTTTTCGGAAATATAGACATAATCATCCATAGCGCCGCATTTGCAAAGAAAGAATTTTTAAGGGACAAGTTTTCCAACATAACACGTTCCGGCTTCGATACTGCCATGGAGGTCAGCGCGTATTCGTTTTCGGCGACAGTCAAATATGCGGAAAAACTCCTTAACGATGAATCTTCCGTATTGACGCTTACCTATGCCGGCGCGAACAGGGCCGTGCCCAATTATAACATCATGGGGGCCTGCAAGGCCGCCCTGGAATCTTCGGTTCGCTATCTGGCGGTTGATTTGGGAGGACGGGGCATCAGGGTCAACGCCATATCGGCCGGCCCCATCGCGACATCTGCTGCAGCAGGGATAGGGGGATTTGAAAAGATCCTTGAATCCTCCAGGAACAGGAACCCTCTGAAACGGAACATCTCCCCGACGGATGTTGCCAATTGTGCACTGTTCCTCTGCAGCGGCCTCGCCAGAAACATTACCGGACAGGTGATATACGTGGATGCCGGTGACAGTGCGACATGAAAACGAAAGCCGCCATTCATAATCATTCATTCATAGTAAACAAACTGATGGAGCTGGCCTACGACGGGATAGTGGTGGTTGATCAGAATGGAATTATCACATTATTCAGCCAGGCTTACGCTGATTTCCTTGGCATCAGCGTGCAGGACGCCATAGGCAGGCACGTGAATGACGTGATACCGAATACGAGGCTGCCGGCCGTCCTGAAAACCGGAAAGCCCGAGAAATCACAGCTGCAGTTGATCAAGGGCGGTTACATGGTGGCGTCCCGCATCCCGCTTGTAAAAGACGGTAAAATCATCGGAGCCATTGGAAAAGTCCTGTTCCGTAACATTGAAGAACTGAACGTATTGCATAAGCGAATAGGCCAGTTGCAGCAGGAAGTTGAACAGTACCGCGCTAAATCGGCCGGACCGAACCAGGCAAAATATTCCTTCCATCACATTATAGGCGAAAGCGACAAGATGCTGCTGGTAAAGGCAATCGCGGAAAAAGCCAGTCTTACCGATTCAAATGTCCTCCTGACGGGTGAAAGCGGCACCGGAAAGGAACTTTTCGCCCATTCCATTCATCAGGGCAGCGTCCGTTCGATGAAGCCGTTCATAAAAATAAACTGTTCCGCAATTCCGTCAGAACTGCTTGAATCTGAACTTTTCGGTTATGAAGAGGGCGCTTTCACCGGAGCGAGAAAAGGCGGGAAGGCCGGAAAGTTCGAATCGGCGGACGGAGGCACCCTTTTCCTCGATGAGATAGGCGACATGCCGTCGGGAATGCAGGCAAAGCTCCTCAGGGTGCTCCAGGAGCGCGAAGTGGAGCGGATCGGCGCCCAGCATCCCATCAAGGTGGACGTGCGCATTATCGCCGCCACCAACCGGAACCTCCACGACATGGAGGAAAAAGGACTTTTCCGTGCGGATTTGTACTATCGCCTGAATGTGGTCGCGATAAGGATACCCCCCCTGCGGGAAAGGCCGTCCGACATTGATCAGCTTGTGCCTTATCTTCTTGACAAAATCTGCAGCCATCTGGGCAAATACATTGAGGATGTTCCTCCGAAAACCGTTCAGTTTTTAAAATCCTACTCCTGGCCAGGCAACGTGCGTCAGCTTGAAAACGTACTTGAATGCGCAGTTAATCTCATGGAGGGCAAGGCTGTGATCACGCCGCGCGACCTGCCTGAAATAATAACGGGAACTCCGTCGAAAAATGAAATGAGAAGCATGAAGGAGTCATTGGCCAATGCCGAAAGGGACGCAATTGTTAAAGTATTGAACTTCACGAACGGGAAAAAGGCAAAAGCTGCCCGCCTGTTGAAAATCAGCCGTTCAAAATTATATGAGCGCATGAATAAGCTGAACATTGAATAGTCCTGAAGTCAGGACACTTATTGCGGGGTCTTTCGGATTGTGTCCTTATGGCAATACACTTTTCATATGCGCAAAACATAATATGTCCTGAATATGATACACCTTGGGTGATTTAATCCTGAAAATCGCCGGTTTTTACATGCGTCATTCATTCTCTGCCTCCAGGCAATGGGTTGCGTAAAGATTAATGTTGATATAACGTTCTTATTGACAGGCAATTGGGCAGAACTCCAAAATGTTTCCGTTTTTTGGCAGACTTATTGCTAGTACTCTATAAAACTTAAAATTGCGTATAGATTGCGAAGATTTTGAGGTTTGGTTCGTATTCTGAGAGACCGCCGATACCGAGGTATCGAAGGTTCTCGAAGGGTACGAATCCAAATTC
>JBAYFV010000104.1:0-10816 GCA_041666985.1 Victivallales bacterium | reverse complement strand
GCTACACCAAGTACAGGACGGAGAAGTTTTATCATGCAGCTGACTAAAAAAATCAAAGTGCCGAGGGGGATTGTTTACGGGATTCTCCTCTTCATCTTTTTTGCATTCGTCTTTTCTTTTTTCAGGATTCCGATTTACACCATCAACGCCTGGTGTTTCGCCATGACCGGTGAAATCCAGCAGATTCAGTTCACATCCGCAGGCGAATTGAAACTGGAAGGCGGCGAGGACGCACCCGCGTCGGCTATTACCGGAAAGAAACCTGCTGTCCAGACCGCTAGCGCAGCAGTGGCCGACGACAAGCCCGTCAGAAGCAGTCTCCCTCTCACCGTTCAGCCGAAGATACTTTTCGTAAACACCATCACCGATCAGGATTTGGAGAAAAGTCCGCTTTTTCCGCCCCTCAGATCGTTCAAAGGGCTCGAATGGGAAAAGGAGAAAACTGAAATACGGATGGTGTGTGACGGCGAGACACTTGAGGTGTCTTTCCTCTGTTTTGATTCGGAGCCGTCGAAAATTGTGACCAAATATTCCGAAACAGACGGTGCGTCTGTCGCATGGAAAGATGACAGCATAGAGTTTTTCCTGATTAAGGATCCGAAGTCCAACCACTATTTCCAGTACGTGTGCTCCGCATCCGGGCTGAGCAAGGTTTACTACTTCAAGACTACCGACAACCCCCGCAGCGGCATTAATGAAAGTAAATTTCCCGCAGATTTCAAGAAGCCCTTCATACGTGGCGAGAAATGCGAGGAAGGGTACAGGATTTACATGGAAATAGACCTGGTGAACAATCTGGGGTTGCAGAAGAAGCTCGGCTCCGGAAAAGAAATATTTTTTCAGGCTGTGAGAAACTACAGGGGGCAGGGGACAGGCAGCCCGGCCGAGGTCTGTCTGCAGCTTTATCCGACATTCATTTATGCCGACAACAGGGCCGGCACTGCAAACAACCATGACAGAAGATCCTTCCAACCCGCAAAGCTGGTGGAAGAGTAGTTTTTCCTGGAAACAATTACTTTGTTTCCAGGAAAAACTATCATCGAGAAATTGAAGCTCCGCAGAACTCATCAGTCAGGAATCAGCCTGATTCCTGATTGTTTTTCATACGTTGGAGCCAATTTCAAAATTGACGAATTCAAGGTAGGGATGGCTCTCCGAGCCGTCCGTTCTGAGGCGGCGGTTTCGGAGAAACCGCCCTACCTTCGGCAATTTTGAAATTTACCTCGTTGGATGAAAAACTTGCCAGCTCCGGCGGTTTGTTCCTGCAGATTCCGTAGAGCAGTTTATAATCGGCCCGGATTTTCCCGGAAACAAAATTTTTCCTGCTGTGATATTCAATGACTTTCCTGAGCGTTCCCACGGACAGTGTTTCACCGGTGGCATTTCCGGAACCTATTGAGTTGAGATGCTTCAGGAACGCGATTGTAGACGGATAGTACTCCCTGTGCAAATCCGATCCGAAGATGTTGTCATTGAAGACCATGAAGGTTTTTTCAATGTCGCTTTCCGTCAGAAAACGCGGGCCGGGGTAGGGGATGTTGAGATCGGAAAAGCTTTTCCTGAGAGTTCCGAATGTAGGTTCAATGAGCATTGAAAAGAAAACCGCGCCGCCGGGCGACAGCAGGATACTCATGCGTTCGGCGAGCCGTCTCAGGTTCAAGACCCATTGGAATGAAAGGGAGGAAACGATCAAGTCGTAATTTCCAACCGGGATGTTTTCCTCGAAATCGCATTTCATGAAATGCTTTTTCCAGACCTTCACTCCGTTCGTGTTGGCTTTGCAAAGTTCGAGCATCTGTCCGGAAATGTCAGTCACTGTGATTTCAGCTTCCGGGAACTGCGTGAAAAGTCTTTTGGTAAGGAAGCCGGTGCCGCATCCGAGTTCGAGTATCTTCGCCCCCGGAGGGAGTTCGGGCGTACGGGAAAAAATCTTTTTCGCCAGTTCGCCGGCGGCATATTTCTGAAAGGTCGCAGTCTTATCGTAGCTGGCCGCGCCTTTCGAGAAGTTTTTCTCAATTATTTCAGTGTATATCATAATCCTTCAAGAACTTTTCTGTTATTTTCCTGGATTCATTTGAATGGGTGAAAGGTACAGCGTGGCCGGCATTTTTAAACACATGCAGCCTGGAAAACCTGATATTTCCGGCAAGTTCTTCCGCCATTTTCACATTTACGATACGATCCTCTCTCCCATGGATGACCAGAACCGGAATTTTGATTTCCGCCAGACTGGCGCGGCAGTCGCAACCCAGAAGAATGTCAAGCCCCGCATCAAGCGCGGGAATATCGAGTGTTTCCGGAACATTGAATTCGTGTTTGGAGGGGAATGACATGTTCCTGTAAAAACTTTTCAGAAGTCCGGCGGGATTGCTCCTGAGCTGTTTTTTCATGGCCTGAATTGCTTCCGCAGGCTGTCCCGAAAGATTGTCGGCGGCCTTTGCGAACTTCGCAAAACCGGAACAGACAATCAGCGCTTTTACGTTGCGCAGACCGGAAATTTTCCGGAATGCCAGGATTGAACCAAGCGAATGCGCTGTGATTATACACGGGGAAGCGCACATGTTTTTTATTTCAGAATCAAACACCGGCGGCAATCCGGAGGCTTTCCCTGAAAAAAAGCCGAAGTCATAAACCACGTCCGGGCTTTCAGATACCGCAGTATAAAGAGCCGTATCCACGGCCCAGCCCGGCAATATGATGTTCCCAAGGTTATGCACTCTGATTTCCCTGTCAATTTTTCCGCGACGGAAAAATTTTCTCAACCGGATATGCTGATTCTTGCTATGAGATCCTGTTCGTATTTGTCAAAGTCGCTTATCGGAGCTTTTGCCACACCGGATTTCATTGCGGCTTCCGCAACGTATCTGGCAACCCTGGGAACAACCCTGGGGTCGAACGGTTTTGGAATGACAAAGTTCTTCTTAAGCGGGCAGTCTCCTTCGAAAAGGCCTGCTGCGGCATCGGCCGGATATGCTTTTTTCAGTATTTCATAGATATGTGCGGGGATTTTTTCGGTGACAATTTCAGCGAGCGCCCTGGATGCGGCGAATTTCATTTCCTCATTGATATCCGTGGCCCTGACATCGAGGGCGCCGCGGAATATTCCCGGAAAACCGAGGACATTGTTTATCTGATTCGGAAAATCGCTTCTGCCTGTTCCGACAACAGCCGCACCTGCGGAAAGCGCAAGTTCCGGCGCAATTTCCGGGGTGGGATTCGCCATGGCGAAAATCACAGGGTTAGGCGCCATGGATTTCACCATTTCCACTGTCACACAGTTCCCTTTTGAAAGCCCCATGAACATATCCGCGCCTTTGAGGGCGTCGGCAAGGGTTCTGGCTCCGGTTTCGGCGGCGAATCTTGCTTTCTGCGGGTTCATCCCCTCTGTGCGCCCCTTGTAAATCACACCTTTAGAGTCGCAGAGGATGAAATTTTTTCTTTTGGCGCCGCCCGCCTTTACATAGTATTCAGCGCATGCTATGCCAGCCGCGCCGGCGCCGTTGACTACAAATCTGCATTTCCTTATGTCCTTCCCGAGCAGCTTCAACGCATTCATTATTGCGGCAAGGGAAATAATCGCAGTTCCGTGCTGGTCGTCGTGGAAGACCGGGATTGACATCATCTTCTTCAAGGTCTTTTCTATTTTGAAACATGCGGGAGCCGCAATGTCTTCCAGATTGATGCCGCCGAATGTGGGTTCAAGCCTTTTCACTGTTTCAATTATTTTCCTGGCGTCGGAATTCCCGTCCTTGCCGAAAACCGAACCTATGCAAAGGGGAAAGGCATCCACGTCGGCGAATTTCTTGAACAGAACGGCTTTTCCCTCCATGACCGGCAATCCTGCGCCCGGCCCGATATTGCCGAGGCCGAGAACGGCTGTGCCGTCGCTGACGACGGCGACAAGATTTCCCCGCGCCGTGTATTTCCAGATATCATCGGGATTGGCCTGGATTTCAAGGCACGGCGCTGCAACTCCGGGGGTGTATGCAAGAGAAAGATCCTGCTGCGTATCACAGGGTTTTGTTATTTTAAGCGAGATTTTTCCGGGTGTTTTCCCGTAATGATAGTCGCATGCCGCTTTTTTAAGGGTTTCGTCAAGAGCCATTGGATTCTATCCTCCGTTTGGAATATTGGTTTAGTTATTCTTTTTCTGCGAATTTCGCACGGACGGGGATTCCTTTTGAAGAGAGGAAATCCTTCGCCTGTCCTATTGTGAAAGTGCCGAAATGGAATATGCTTGCCGCAAGAACAGCATCAGCCTTTCCGCGATCAAACACCTCCAGGAGATGTTCGAGGGTTCCCGCCCCGCCTGACGCGATGACGGGGACACCCACAGCTTCGGACACATGTTTTGTGAGCTCACAGTCATAACCGTTTTTCATCCCGTCCGAATCCATGCTGGTCAGGAGTATCTCGCCCGCGCCCAGGGCAACGCCTTTCTTCGCCCATTCGACAGCGTCGAGTTCTGTGATATTTCTTCCGCCGTGTGTGTAAACCATCCATCTGTTTTTTTTGTGCGGGTCTCTTTTCGCATCAATCGCAAGAACAATGCACTGGCTTCCGAACTTTTCCGCACCTTTGCCTATCAGACTGGGATCATTTATGGCGGCGGTGTTCACTGAAACCTTGTCTGCGCCCGAAGTCAGCATGACTCTCATATCCTCGACAGTCCTGATTCCTCCGCCTACGGTAAGGGGGATGAACACCTGCTCGGCGGTTTTCTCCACAACGTGAACCATGGTGTTCCTGTTGTCGCTGCTGGCGGTTATGTCGAGAAACACCAGCTCATCCGCTCCCTGGCGGTCATATTCCCTGGCGACTGCAACAGGATCTCCGGCATCGACGAGGTCTACGAACCTGACGCCTTTGACAACGCGGCCGCCTGTGACATCAAGACATGGGATTATTCTTTTAGCAAGCATTATTGCATGAGGGCTTTAGCATTTTTTCTGCCTTCGTTGAAAGCCTTTAGATTAAGTTCGATGACTTTTTCCCTGTTCTGGAAATTGTTGCCTATTGAATTAATAAAGGCGCGTTCGTCAATAACCCCTATTATTTCAGAAAAAGCTCCGAGCATGACGCTGTTCGCGCATCTGATGTCTCCGACCGTGTCTTTCGCGAGCAGCGATGCGTCTATGGGATAGGCCCTGCATTTGTTTTTATTGTCGAATTTTATATTGATCGAATCATAGATGATAATTCCGTTTTCGGAAAGATCGGCGCCGAACCTGTCCATCGAAGGCTGGTTCATCGCAATCACAACATCTGAAGCTTTTACTATGGGCGAGCCGATGGAGTCGCGGCTCAGCACAACAGAGCAGTTCGCAGTGCCTCCGCGCATCTCCGGGCCATACGACGGAAGCCAGCTTGCGTTGAGATTCTGAAGATGTCCGGCCTCCGCGATAAGCATGCCCAGACTCAATATGCCCTGTCCGCCAAACCCCGCGCATTTTATCCGCAGTTCGCCCTTCAGGTCGGGAACGGGCGTTTCGGACTCGTTGAACGGATGTGTTTTCTCCGTGGCAAGAAGCATTTCCTTGACTTTCCCCTTCCCGTAGATTCCGACGGGGGAGCGCTTCGGCTGCCTTTCAGAGGCAATATCCTTGAAACATCTGACGGGGAAATACGGGATCATGTTGTTTTCAATCCACTCATCGGTGTCACGGGCGCTCTTCTTGAGATTCACCGGACAGCCAGCGAGGAATTCCACCAGGGAAAATCCTTTTTTCTCCTTCATGTAGGTGAGCGCCTTCCTCATGGCCTGTCTTGCCGTGAGGATGTTTTTCGGGGAGGTGAGGGCGACTCTTTCGACATAGACGGGAGAGTCGAGGGCGGCCACCATTTCGCACACCTTGAGGGGATAACCTTCGGTTTCAACGGAACGGCCATAGGGGGATGTCAGTGTTTTCTGGCCGGGCAGGGTGGTGGGCGCAAGCTGTCCGCCGGTCATTCCGTAAACACCGTTGTTTACGAAGAACACGGCAATGTTTTCGCCGCGGTTTGCGGCCTGTATGAATTCGTTGAAGCCGATCGCCCCGAGATCTCCGTCGCCCTGATATGAAATGACGCAGCAATCGGGATTCGACCTCACAATGCCTGTCGCCACGGCGGGAGCGCGTCCGTGCGGGACGGAAATAGAGGCCATGTCGAAATAGTAATATCCGAAAACCGAGCATCCTACGGGACAGATGAAAACGGTGTTGTCCTTCATGCCCAGATCGACAACGGCTTCCGCAATGAGCTTGTGGAGAATGCCGTGTCCGCAGCCCGGACAGTAATGGGTGCTTGTCTTGTTGCCGGGCTTCCTGTAATATTCGTCAAAGAAGCCTTCGGGTTTTCCGTATATGATTTCCCTGCTCATCTGGATTTACCTTTGAATGACATGTATTTATCAATCATATCCTGCTCGTTGGGAAGGTTGCCCCCCATTCTCGAGAAAAAATGCAGTGGTATCCGCGATTCCATGGAGAGTCTTATGTCGTCAAGCATCTGTCCGTTGCTCAGTTCGATGCAGATGAATGATTTTGCGGTTTTCTCAAGTCGCCGGATATCCTTTTCGGGGAACGGGAAAAGGGTTCTGGGCCTGAGCAGCCCGACTTTTTCCCCTTTTGCGCGAAGCATGTTCACTGCCGACTTTGCAACCCTGCTTACGATTCCGTAACATATGATGACAGTGTCGGCGTCCTCGGTCAGGTAGGATTCAGCCATCTGTTCCTTTTCCTTTATAAGTGCGTATTTTTCCTGGAGCTTGACATTTATGTTTTCGAGGTCGTCGTGGTCGAGATAGATTGAGGTGATAACATTCCCCCTGTGTTCCCGTGTGCCGTCGATGGCCCAGTCGGGAACCGGCTTCTTGTCAACCGGATCAGGGAGCGAGATTGATTCTATCATCTGACCAATGACGGCATCGGCCAGAACGTAAACAGGAGTCCTGTAGGTGTCCGCCAGCTCGAAGGCGCTCATTGTGAGAGCGCACATTTCCTGGGGGGAGTTGGGGGCAAGGACAATGCACTTGTAGTTTCCGTGGCCTCCGCCCTTGACGACCTGGTTGTAGTCTCCCTGTTCGGGACCGATATTCCCAAGGCCCGGGCCGCCGCGCATCACATCCACTATAACGGCGGGGAGTTCCATTGTGGCTATGTATGAAACCCCCTCCTGTTTGAGGCTTATCCCAAGTCCGGAGGATGCGGTTATCGCCCTTCTTCCTGCGGCTGAAGCCCCGAGCACCATGTTTATTGCGGCTATTTCGGATTCGGCCTGGATGAATATTCTGCCGAGCATCGGAAAGAGGGCGGCGGCTGAATGCGCTATCTCGTTTGCCGGGGTTATCGGGTATCCGAAAAAGCAGTCGCATCCGGCGAGAAGCGCGCCGTAAATGACGGCATCATTGCCGCGAAGCATTATTTTGTTTTTTTCACTCATTTACATAAACCGCCGAATTGAAAACTGGTTGAAATTTAAAATCAAACCCCTGAGCCGACTGTTTTTTTCGCAGGCGAAACGATTTCTTCAATCTCCTCGTAAACTGTAATCGCCCCGGGTTCGGGACAGCTGTAGAAGCAGAAGCCGCAGCCGACACATCCGTCGCCGGTGTAAACCGCGAAACGGTATCCCTGCGAGTTCAGAGTATTCTCGATGCGCAGGACTTTCCTGGGACACGAATAGACGCAGCGTTCGCAGCCTTTACACTCATCCCTGTTTACCACGGGAGTGAATTCTCTCTTTTTCTTTTCCATGATCACTTTCTTTCACGCTTGATGCGGAATAAAAAAACAATATACATATAAAAATGAAAACTTTAAGGAAGTCAAGAAAAAAAACACGGGGAACAATTCAAATATTAAAAAACGCACTTGAAGCCGGAGCTTATTTGTTTTCTTTTTCAAAAAACGAGAGGAATCCGACATTGCTGCCCGATTTATCCGTCTTGATTTTCCTGAAAGCAGTGGTTTTTGTGACATGGAAGGAAGTCGCCTCCAGGAGTGTTTCGTATTCCTTGTCGTCACCCTGAACCTGATCTCCGTTTTCCGCAGTTTCCGATAGGGGGGTGTCGCTCAGAAGAAAAACAGTCTGTCCAACTCTCAGGTGATCACCTGGCTTGACTTCCTGTTTCCCGTTGACGAGTACGTTGTTGATCCTGGAGCCGTTGGTGCTCCCGAAATCTTCAAGCACGACGCTTTTCTCCGAGACATGCAGTCTGCAATGTATGCGGGAAACCTTCTTGTCGAAAACGCAAATGTTGTTTTTCTCACTTCTGCCGATGGAGTTTTCCCCCTCAATAAGCGGGAGTTCCTCCCCTTTGTTCATTCCACTTAGACAAATAAGCTTGTGCATATCCATCAAATCCCCGTATATGAGTTTTTAGAAAAAACAGGCAAGTCGCCCTTTTTCATAATTGAGTTACCAAAAGAACCTGTTAACGTATATTTTCAGGAACAAGAAATCAAGCTTTCCATGTCAGATTTAAAAAAAAGGTTTTAATGATTGGATTTTTCGCTTGGACTTGTTATAATTAAGGGCGATTGTTTTTTATTTTAAAAATTCAAAATATCGAAAAAACACAGAGAAAGCGAGTGAAAAAAATGAGGGTATTCAATTTCAATGCAGGTCCCGCCATGCTCCCTGCGGAAGTCATGGAGCAGGCACAACATGAGTTTTGCGATTACCATAAGAGCGGATGCGGAATAATGGAGCTTTCACACAGGGGGGGGGAGTTCACCGAGGTTGTCGAGGCCGCAGAGAGGAATATCAGGGAACTCATGAACATCGGCGACGACTATGCCGTTCTCTTCATACAGGGCGGTGCAAGCCTTCAGTTCGCCATGATCCCCATGAACCTCCATGTTCCGGGAACTTCGATGGATTATGCCGACACCGGACACTGGGCGTCTGCGGCGATGAAGGAGGCCAGGCTTTTCGGAGAGGTCAAGACTGTCTGCTCCAGCAAGGATGCCAACTACAGCAAAATCCCGGAACTGCGCCACTGGAAGACGGATGCCAAGGCGTCGTATCTCCATATCACCACAAACAACACGATCTTCGGCACGCAGTACCATGTGTTCCCGGAGCCAAAAGTCCCCCTGATTGCCGACATGTCAAGCGATTTCATGTCAAGGGTTCTTGACGTGAACAAGTTCGGACTCATATATGCCGGTGCGCAGAAAAACATCGGTCCGAGCGGAGTGGCTGTTGTCATTATGCGAAAGGATCTTGCAAAGAGGACTCCGTCCAACACCCCCACAATGCTCAAATACGGGACATATATCGACGGCAAATCCCTTTACAACACCCCGCCGACATTCGGGATCTACATGATCCGGCTGGTCACCGACTGGATGAAGAAAAAAGGCGGACTTTCCGCAGTCGAAATAATAAACGACGCAAAATCCGAAGCCATTTACGAGACAATAGAGACAAGTAATTTCTATAACAATCCCGTCGATCCCCTAAGCCGTTCAAAAATGAATGTCGTGTTCCGCCTTCCTTCGGAGGCGCTTGAGGAGAAGTTTGTCAAAGAGGCGAAGGCGAAGGGTTTTATCGGACTGAAGGGACACCGTTCCGTGGGCGGAATAAGGGCTAGCATTTACAACGCCATGCCGCTGGAAGGCGTTGAGAAACTCATTGATTTCATGAATGTGTTCGAAAAGGCCAACAGTTGATTTAACATACTGCAGCAGTATAGCATAAAGAGCATCGCGAAAAAAATAATTCCGGTGCTCTTTGTTTTATGACAAGCAGGGGGGCGGCAAATATGATTATTCAGGAAAAAACCGGATTCCACGAGGCGAACTGGTGGAAGGCGGAGCAGGGGGGGATACGCTGTCTGCTATGTCCCCGCAGATGCCTGATCCATGAAGGTAAAACCGGATTCTGCGATGTCAGGAAAAACATTCAGGGGAAACTTTATTCCATCGCATACGGTCACCCCGTGACCATCCATATAGATCCCATAGAAAAAAAACCGCTTGCGGAATTCCTGCCCGGCTCATGGACATTCTCCCTTGGAACATACGGATGTAATCTTGCGTGTTCCTTCTGTCAGAACTACCATCTGTCCAGAGGGTCTTACGACGAGGAAAAAGCGGAGAAATCCATTTTTTACACGCCTGGGAAAATTGTGGAGCTTGCAAAAAAAGAGGACTGCAAATCCGTGGCGTTCACATACAACGAGCCACAGATATGGGCCGAATACGCAATTGACATAGCAAGGATCGCAAAGGAGAAAGGGCTGGCGACCGTTCTTGTCTCAAACGGATATATAACTCTCGAGGCCGCCCGCGATCTCTACCCGTGGATTGATGCAGCCAATATGGACATGAAAGGTTTTTCCGAGGAATTCTATTCGAAAATGACCGGCGGCAGGCTTGCACCCGTGCTTGAGGCGATTAAATATTTTGCCTCGCTCGGGAAACATCTCGAAATAACCAACCTGGTGATTCCGAATAAAAACGATTCAGACGAGATGATTGACGGCTTTCTTGACTGGACACGGGACAATCTCGGGTTTAACGTGCCGCTCCATTTTTCCGCCTATCATCCGGATTACAAATACGACGGGAGCCCGCCGACACCACGTGAAACTCTCTATTCCATTAAGGACAAGGCGTTGAAGCTGGGCTTCAAAAGCGTATACGTCGGGAATGTGTTCTGAAAAAAAATCCTGCGGTTCAAATCCCAGTGTCCGTGGCGGCAGACTGCCTCTTTTTTCCCTTGAAATGCTTCGAATCGCCCCATTCGCCGTACCCGATGGTTTCACCTATGGAGGAAATTCTTTTTTCAAGACAGTTCCGGCACATGGAGGAGTTTTCATCCAGGC
>JBAYFV010000103.1:0-10823 GCA_041666985.1 Victivallales bacterium | reverse complement strand
TGGACTCTTTTGGAACGCCACCAACTTGGCGGCATAATATTTGGTGAAATAAAGAGGGGAATAAGAAAGATGCCGGCAAGTTGCCGGCGTTCCTTAAATCGGATTCCACCGAAAAATACAATTCTCCAGAGGTGATTTCAAAACTCAAGAAACGGTTTTGACCTGCCTTCGCTGAGATGCTACGGCAAGGCACGCAAGCAAAACCCTCCACGCCCGAAACGGGCATAAAAATGGAGGACGAGGCTTGTCCGAGCCGTAGTTTTGAAATTACCTCCCCAGTTTAAAAACCTCGTACTTAAAACCTGAAACTTAATTCATACTTCCATTTGAAAAATCATATGTATATACTAGCGATCTTGAGAGAAGAGGGACTCCTATCGGGTCTTTCGACTTGCTTATTGCAGCTCATGCGGTTTCCAACTCTCTCATACTGGTGACAAACAACCGTAAAGAATTCTCCAGGGTGGAAGGGCTTCAGACAGAAGACTGGCACAACGGTTTGCTTTAAGGCATTCGATAACTATCTTACATTAACTCCCGTATGAATTTTATTTTAAACAGGAATTAATATCCTATGAACCTGTCGCCTTCAATTGACTACCTGATGGAACGTGCCGTCGCGGAAACCGCCGCCGCAGAGTTTGATGAGATAAAGATAGAGCATTTCTGCATGGCCCTCCTGAAACTGTCGGAACTCTCCTTTGATATCCCCGAACTGAAAAATCAGCCGATGCCCGAGGAATTCGTCAGCGAAATAAAGACGCTTAAAACTGAAATAAAGAAATATGTCTCCGACTCCAAGTCCGCGAGAAACAAGTTCAGGAAGCTCATGGGCAAAGGCGGTGGTGTGGCCGGTAAATCAAGGCTTTCAAGAAGCAGGGAGCTCCGCGAGGTTTTCAGTTCCGCCGAGAAGATCGCATCAGTGGAAAAGGCTCAGGTTGTCCGGGCAGTTCATTTTTTTAAGGCGATCATCGCAACTCCCACAAAGAACGTGTCGGAAATCTTCAATATTGGAAATAAAGCACCTGCCGACGGGAAGGTTGATGACAAGAAACCCGGCAATATGAAGATTTCCGAGCTAAATGAAAAAGTGTCAAGGCTCAAATCGCTGCTGCAATCTAAGGTGTTCGGGCAGGATCAGGCGATACAGGCGTTCACGGAAGGGATTTTCAATTCAGAGATTCTTGCTGAGGCTGACACCAGAAGAAAGCAGCCGAAGGCTATATTTGCGTTCGCGGGACCTCCAGGAGTCGGCAAGACATATCTGGCTGAAACAGGAGCGATTGCGCTTGAACTTCCATACAAGCGTTTTGACATGAGCAGTTATTCCAACAATTCACAGATACCCGATCTCTGCGGCTGGGCGAAAAGTTTCAGGGGCGCCAAGCCCGGATTTCTCACCGATTTTGTCGAGAAGAATCCAAACTGCATCTTGCTCTTCGATGAAATCGAAAAGGCGCATCTCGACTGCATCCATCTTTTCCTGCAAATACTCGACGCTGGTGTCCTTGAAGACAAGTTCACTGAGAAAAACGTGAGTCTCCGCGATACGATAATAATCTTCACGACCAATGCCGGACGCCAGCTCTACGAGAACAAAGCGGGAGACCCGGCAGTAGCATACCACAGGAAGACCATCCTGGACGCTCTCGCAACAGATGTCCACCAAAACACCGGAAGATCCTTCTTTCCGGCGGCGATATGCTCCAGGCTTGCCACGGGATATCCGGTGATGTTCAACCATCTTCAGATAAGCGAGCTTGAACGGATCGCCAAGGCGGAACTTGGCAGGGTGGCGGAACTTTTCGAAAGTCATTATAAGATTGAAATTAAAAATGATGAGTTTTTGCCGACAGCCCTCATCCTGCGGGAAAGCGGACTAATCGATGCCAGGACACTGAAAGCCCAGACGGAAATCTTCGTAAAGACCGAGATATTCAAGCTCTGCCGACTTTTTGATATCGAAAGGGTGGATGAGATTTTCAGCAAGGTGAAGAAGATTTCTTTCGTCGTGGAGAAGGAGACGATGACGGAGGATATATCGGCGATGTTCGTGCCGAAGGAGAAGCAGAATGTGCTTTTCTTCGGGGAGACAGGATCGAGACAGCTTCTAGGGCAGTTCATCCCGGAACTTAACTGGTTTTTTGCAGAGGATATTGAGAAGGCGGTCGTGACTATCTCTGAGGGCGACATCCAGTTCGTAATCCTTGATCCGTTCCCCGGAGGCGATAAAAACAATTTTTCCGGGACAATGAAGATGTTCGACAATGTTCCGGCGGCATCCCAATCGCTTAAGAAAACAAGGGAACTGTTGAAGCTCATCAAGGAGAAGCTGTCTGGAATTCCCGTCTATGCCCTGTCTGTAAAAAACGGGGATGATGAGACAATAGACGACGAACTCCTGTCAAATCTCTCCGAGGAAGGCGTCAGGGGGAAAATCACTTTACAAATCCCGCAGGGGGCAACCGATTTCAAGTCGGCGGGCTCGTTGAAGGATTCCGTACTCAGGCTCAGCGGACAACTCTACAGAGAGAAAATGACTTTGAAGCTTGGAAAGGAATCCAAGGTTCTGAGTTTTGATACGGCCCCGAAGATCGATGGTACTAAGAGTACTGCCCTATTGAGAATAAGGAATCTCCATCTGACAAGAGCTGTTTCGGCGATGGACATAGGACAGGTCATAGGAGACATGGAAAAACCGTCCACTCGGTTTGAAGACGTGATAGGTGCTAAATCCGCAAAGGATGAACTCGCATTTTTCGTGAACTTCCTGAAGAACCCGAAGATATTTTCCGTGCAGGGGCTGAAACCGCCGAAAGGTGTTCTTCTACATGGTCCGCCGGGGACGGGAAAGACTATGCTCGCCAGGGCTATGGCAGGAGAATCCGACGTTGCCTTCATCTCAACAGTATCAAGTTCATTTGTGACAAAATGGCAGGGAAGCGGACCTGAAGCGGTGAGGAGCCTTTTCGCCAAGGCGAGAAAATACGCACCGTCGATACTTTTCATCGATGAAATTGATGCAATAGGAAGAAGCAGATCCGGCGGAGGAAACGCACACGGCGAGGAAATGGCGCTTAACGCGCTTCTTACGGAAATGGACGGATTCACTTCGGACCCATCACGTCCGGTATTTGTACTTGCTGCGACTAATTTTAGTGTAGAGGAAGGGAAAGGTGCGATGGGTGTCCTGGATGCGGCGCTGGTCAGGCGTTTTGACAGGATAATCCTTGTTGATCTTCCCGACCGTGACGACAGGGAGATTTACCTCAACAAGAAGCTCCTCGGCAGGAAAGGCTCAAAAGTTACCGAGGAGATGGTCAAGAGGATCGCCGGCCGTTCCACCGGAATGAGTTTGGCTAATCTTGAGACTGTTATTGAAAGCGCTGCCAGAAACGCGGCTAAAAAATCAATTCCAATTGACGACAATCTCCTTGATGAGGCGTTCGAACAGATGCAGCACGGTGACGTGAAGGAATGGGATCCGAAATATCTCGAACGTGTCGCCCGGCACGAGGCAGGACACACTTTGCTTTACTGTCTGAGCGGAAGATGGCCGATTTACGTGACAGTTGTCGCCAGGGGCGGGCATGGCGGCTACATGGAACGTTCTCCCGAAGACATGGAAAATCCGTTGCGGACAAAGAAGAATCTCATAGACGATATCCGTGTTTCTCTTGGCGGTAGAGCGGCGGAGGCTTTCTTCTACAAGGGTGAGGACGGACTTTCCAGCGGTGCAAGCGGGGATCTGCAGAATGCGACGGCTGTTGCACGAAGGATGATTTCGCAGTACGGAATGGACGACGGCATCGGCCTTATCGCAATGACTACCGAAGAGGCCGCGAAAGGACCGATGGCAATACAGGTAAACCAGGCTGTTTCCGTTCTCCTCAAGAAGGAATTTGAAAATACTCTTGACCTGCTCAAACAGAACAGTTGTAAGATAGATGCCATTGCAAAATCCCTGATAAGCAAAAACCGCCTGACTGCGGAAGACTTGAAGGCAATTATGGAAGGATGAGCGAATAATAGGTGATTGCAACTGCAATCAGATGAAGTAGCAATCAGGTTTGGAAAGAGTTGGGGTACGGGGAAGGGAAGAACCTTTCCTTAAAAGGTTTTCACTTCCCCGCATCCAAGATTGTTTTGAAAATTTTAATTGATGGGAAAGCATCATGCCTGCGAAAGTCGCATTAAAAATCACTGATGGAAAGCTCAAGGGTAAGGAGTTTTCCTTCAATGAAAGAACCTCGTGCATATTCGGCAGATCGGCCGACTGCAAGATCACCGAAACGCAATTGCCGGAAGATGATCCCTTTGTATCCCGCCATCACTGCATGCTTGATATAAATCCCCCAGAAGCGACTATCAGGGACTTTGGAAGCCTGAACGGAACTTATCTCAACGATGTGAAGATCGGACAACGCGCCCGTGGTAGCGCTCCAGAAGATGCGCATAAGGAGAAGTTCCCTGAGCATGATATCAAGAATGGAGACAGGATAAAAATAGGGAATTCAGTCTTTTCAGTGACAATACATAATCCATGCCACTGCGCCAGGTGCCAGAAGGAGATTCCTGAAGAGCTGTCAGCCAAAGCGGAAAGGAAACCGGGTTTATTCCAATGCGAGGAATGTTTCAGGAAGGCTGAAAAATCGCCGGGAATGATCCCCATGAAGAAGAGGATGGCATGCAAGATGTGCGGCAAAGATGTTTCGCCTGAGATTGGATATACCCGTGTCGGTGACTACGTCTGCAAATCCTGCCAAAATGAACCGATGAAGTTTATCGAGATGCTTCTTGACCTGGCCAAAAGCGGCAACAGGGATCTTTTAGCAATCGACGGATACAGGGTGCTTCGAATACTCGGCCAAGGCGGCATGGGGATCGTGTATCTTGCCGAAAAGGAGAAAACCGGCGAGAAAATAGCGCTAAAAGTGATGATCCCGAAGATTGCCACTGACGAAAAGGCTAAAGCCGATTTCCTCCGTGAGACGGAAAATACCAAGGCCCTGCGCCATAAGAATATCGTACAGCTTTATGACAACGGATATTCGAATGCGACTTTTTTCATGACTCTTGATTACTGTAATGGCGGAAGTGTTGATAAGCTGATGTTTGACAAAGGAGGTGCTCTCAGCATTGACGAGGCATGCAGGATTACCTTGGATGTTCTTGACGGACTCGAATATGCCCATTATGCTGAAATCCCACACGTGAAGCTTTCAAACGGGGAATATGGAAAAGGGAGGGGGCTTGTACACAGGGACATAAGCCCGCATAATATTTTCCTGATGAATTCTAACGGCACCTCCTGTGCCAAACTTGGCGATTTCGGTCTAGCAAAGGCGTTTGATCTGGCAGGACTCAGCGGAAGGACGCGTACCGGAACCGCCGCAGGCAAGCCTTTCTACATGCCGAGACAGCAGGTTTTAAACTACAAGTTTTCAAAGCCGGAGGTTGACGTATGGGCAGTCGCCGCCTCCTTCTACAAAATGCTGACCAACGATTTCCCTAGGAATTTCCCGAAAGACCAGGATGTCTGGCAGACAGTTCTCCAGAACCGCCCGGTTCCGATTAGAGACAGGAACAAATCAATACCGAAGAAACTCGCGGATGTCATTGATGAAGCCCTGATTGACAATCCCGAGATAAAGATAAAAACTGCGGCTGAATTGAAGGAAAGAATCCGCTTGGCAATGTGATCGTATAGGGAATTGGTTTTTTTATGATTGCAACCTGTCCTTCGTAGCTCGCAGAGCGAAGTAGGAAGCAATCTTTGGGAGTGCGCGGTGTCAGCCGCGCTTTGGGATTGTCTTAAAGCGGTGCTTACACACCGCACTCCGAAAGACGCTATGCGTCAAAAAAGCTCAGAGGAAATCAGGTTCAATATATAGAGAAAGCTTGAATCAACATGAAAACGGCTAAGGAATTAAAATATTTCGGTCTTACCGATAAGGGAATGGTTCGAGAAAAGAACGAAGATGCTTGGAGCGCGCATCCTGATATCGGCCTGTTCATTGTTTCCGATGGGATGGGAGGCGAGTTCTCCGGGGACATTGCTTCAAAAATTGTTGTTGAAACATTGCCGAAAATGATTGAAGGAATTCTCGGCAAAGACATTAATCCCGCCTCGCCTGAATTCAGCAAGAGACTTGGCTCGGAGATCGGTATCCTTAGCAATGCTGTCAGGATGAAGACAAGAAACGAGCCAGGACTTTCCGGAATGGGGGCTACAGTCGCGCTTGCAGTTATTGGTAAAAAACATGCAGTCATCGCACACATGGGTGACAGCCGCATCTACCTTTTGAGGAAAAGGAAATTAATCCGGCTCACAAAGGATCATTCAATAATCCAGCTTCTCTTGGACAATAACGAGATTTCTCCGGAAGAGGCAGAAACGCATCCTGCAAGAGGACAGATCACGAGATTCGTCGCTATGGAAGGAAATCCACTGCCGGAAATAAAGACTGTAGATGTCAGACCCGGAGATATTATGCTCTTGTGTTCGGACGGTCTTACCCAGATGCTCCGTGATTCCGAGATACAGGAAATTCTTGAAGGAAAGACAAATCCCGAAGAAGCATGTACCGAACTTGTGGCAAGGGCAAATGAGAACGGCGGCAAGGACAATATAACCGCAATAGTCATCAAGGCTTGAATCTTAGGATTTAAATGTAACACAGGCATCTTGCCTGTGATCTTTCTATTTTTATATTGAGAATCCAGTCGCCAGGATTCTTTTCTTTATGCTCCCTGCAATCTTATCAATGTTTGGGTATAGGGCATCTCGGCAGTAACCTTTGTTTTTCAAGGCGAGAAGAACGCGTTTACAAGCATATGGAGGGATACGAATTCGCTCCAGGCTCTTCCTGAGGTAAACGTTCTCTTCGAGTGGTACAAAACCCTTTTGTTTCTTTTCAATGTGTTTGAATAGAGTAAAACAGGATTGTTGAGCACGGACTCTGGGGAGCATGAAATTCGTCTCGAAAACCTTCGTTCTTGTACCGCTGAAGGGATTCGAGTGTTTCAGCTCCTTTGGAGCAAGCACGTCCTCGGCAAGCGGTTTGAGAACCCATACCTCGGGTGCGCTGTCACTAGCTTTAGTGTGCTTTTCGAGCGCAAACCAAAGGGCTACCAGCGGGTCGTAACTCCAGTCAAGCACCCGTGTAGGGATACCATGATGCTGAGCCACAACGATCCAGTCCCAGTCTGTGCTAGGAAGCAAATGAAGACATCGTTCAGCTTCTTTTCTGAAGGTTAATATTAGCTCCCGTTCAGTTTTCAGAAGTTGCGAATTCGCACAAGCTCGGGTAATGCTTGGAAGAAGAGGCCAGGCACGCCTCTGACCTCTGAAGATTGTGATACTGGCTTGCTGTTGCTTTTGAACCCATTCCTCGAAATAGGAAAGCTCTGTCGCATGCCAATCTGGATAGCCGTAAAGAACATCGGTTATTTTATTTAGTGCCATATTTTTGTAACTGCCATAAATTATTAGTCGAGATATGGATTTTAATCTTCCTCTGGATCTGCAATCTTTTTGCACCCCAAGTAGTTCGTAATTCTGGGTGTATGCGTCATTGTCACATATAGGTGGATCAACTGGTTGAGGTTTTGTCCACAGGGTAGTGCCAAGAAACGTACTTGGCAATCATGACATTGCGTTAATTCAAAAGGATCAGACCTGTTTTCCCATCCTTTTTCTCTCTGAACCTATGAATTGGCATAGGCAAGTGCGTCCATCCAATGGATCCGATTCCATCCAGAGGCCGACCATTGCCCGCCTATCAGGTCTTGAATTTGAGTATCAGCCAGACCCGAATTCGAAACCAGATCCTTAACGTTTTCCCTTGCCAGCATCTTAGGCGGGGGCACTGATGCGCTTATAGCGAAGCGATACGGTTTTTTGTCACTGAAACCTATTTGCATATGGATCTTGTCGCTCTCCATTCCAATAATGTATATCCCCTCCTCGATTGCTTTGTCTTGTAATTCCTGATTGAGACAGGGCACTGTAACAAGTTTGAAGACCTCCGCCGAGACATCCCACAAACCATTATCGGCAAGGAGAGCCTTCTCGGCGATTCCAAGAGGTGAGTCAACGATGCGCATTGTATATCCCGCTTGAAGATAGCGAGTCTCCGCAGCTTCCGTGACAAGCCTCTGCGCGTGGTTCTCAGGCAAGTATGCGACAAGAAGTTTGTGAACGGGGTCATGATAAAGAGAATCGTAGGCGAATATGTTGCGGCGACCGCACTTTGGGCAGGCGACTACAAAAACGCACCCATCCAATATGGCTTTCTTCACATCAGAATGGACAGATGCGTTGCATCTTCGCCATTGTTGAACATCGAGTCGCACTCCGCAACCTGCACATGATCGCGTTACCGCGTGGGCATCTGCAAACTCAGTGCAAACGCTCCCAAATTGGTCGCGAAAATCGTTTCGTCCGTCAAGACTCACCGCCGCATCGAGTATATCGACCCCCAAATCGAAGAACTTGACGGACTCCTCTCTCATTCCCAGTCCAGCCTCAATCCTGCCCTTCGTTGCGTAGTCAACGCCCAATTCAGGAAGGAAGGACATCCTTCCCTCATTGTCTACCATGCCTTTCCAGATACTGATTGCCCGGTCAATGGTTCCGCGAGCGTCTGCAAACTCCTTCTTCTTGCACAGGAGGGAAGCCTTATTCCCCAGTGCCGACGCAAGGACGGAGCGAGCATGTGAAGAACGCAACTTCCCATCTTCAACAGCCAAAGCGCTGATCGCTCTATCCAAGACCCCAATCGCATCATCTTCACGGCCCATATTCTGCAGAACGTTTGCCATTGTCAGTCTGTCTTGAGCCATGTGGCGGACGGATTCCGATGTGTGCTCTCCGGCAAGAATTCGCTCCCATGCACTGATTGCCTCCTCACAGGCTTTCAATGCATCTTTCGGTCTGCCCATGCGACGCAATGCCACTGACCGATTTCCGCATGCCATTGCGAAGTTTTTCGTCAGGCCATATTCAATGCTCACTTTTCTTGCGTCATCGGCCACCGTCAGAGCCTCGTTATCGCGTGCATCCAAAATAAGCGGCCCACACTTGTTCAGGAGAGCAATGGCCAAGGAGTCTGCGATGTCACGGTCGGGGGAGTTCTTCAACTGCGCGCGGCACTGAGCGATCAATGCATCAAGTGTCTTGAGACTTTCATCTCGCCGCTGGAGCAGAAGAAGGATCATGGCTCGGTTATTAAGGATGCCGATGCACATGTGACGTAGGATTCTCGAAATGTTGGCGTCGCGAACTCGCGGAAGTAACTCGGTGCAGAACTGGGTTGTTGTGTCGCAAAGGTCCAGTCCGGCTTGAAAGTCGCCGATCTCGCAATGTAGAAGGATCTTCTCAAGTAGGAGTTCCGCATACGATGCTGCCTGTTCGGGTGTGTACCTGGAAAGAAGGTTCCTGAGCGACGGTTCTGCGTCAGCCAAAGCCAAAAAGTCTGCAACTCTCGGTAGATGAGGGAGGAGTGCGGGGATTGGTGGTGGTTCTAGCCCGGCTGCTTCATATAATCTTGCGACCAGATCCAACAGTTTGCGCCCGTCATTGAGATCCCTGATGGATGAAACAGCGGGCGAAGGCACCGCAGTTCTTGGATTTGAAGCGGTACGCGTATGTTTGTGGCCGGTCTCGCGTTCTAAGCACTCGATCATTGTGTTTCCAACCTCGTCAATATCCGACCACCGTGCAGCTGGATCATTGGCAAAGCATCTTCTCAATACCTCGCTCACTTCCTCCGACATTTCTGGCGAACCCTCTTCCGCTCGCCTGTTTTCGAAGAAGTCCTCTAGCACCTCGGCGGCAATGTGGCCGCCGTACATGCACGACACTCCGCCCATGAACATATCGAGTACGCTCACGCCCCAGGACCAGATGTCCGTCTTGCGGGAGAGTGACTGTCCGGCGCGCTGTTCTGGGGAAGCATACGCCGGGGTCATCCCATTCGAACTGACCAGTACACTTTGCTGTCCTTGCGGTAACGTTGGCGAAACGAATAAGCCGTCAGCAGCGAGCATCCGGGCGCGAGCTAGACCGAAGTCCGTAACCATTGGCACTCCATCTGCCGTCATCAGCACATTGCCGGGTTTCACGTCCTGGTGAATCAGACCACGTTCGTGGATGACGTGCAGACCCCAGGCGAATTGAATCGCCACGTCAAGAATCTGTTCCAATGTCGTGAGCTTCCCTTTGGAGATCCAGTCGGCCAGCGATCCACCGTCAATGAAGTCGGCAAAGATGACGATCTCGTCGCCGACCGTGCGGAAGAATCGGCAGGGTGCTATGTTGGGGTGCTCCGGCAGATCGATCCACGTTTGGAGTTCGGTTAGGAATGCCTTGCGGTTCTTGTCGTCACGGATCAGGGCCTGTTTCACTGCAAATCGTCGGCCGGTCGAGTTATTTTTGACCAGCCACACCCGGCCCATACCGCCCCGGCCAAGTTCCTTCTCAACCGTGTACTCTTCCAGAATCAACTGTCCTGTTTTCCATTCAGACATAAATTCTCTCCTATATTGGGATCTTCGTAGCCGCTTGCGTCAACTCACATCTCGACTGATAGTAATTTTGATTTTCATATGCTCTGAAGTTAATCAGGCTACAGAAAAAATCAATACAAATATATTAAATAGAGCCCGTCCACAAAAAGCTGTTTTTGTGGATTTGATTTCATCAAAGGCATCCGGTCTCTTAAAAAACTCCTCACTTTGATGCGGTAAAATTATTTTCCTCTTCCCACGTTCGGATTTTTTTTACTTTCCATGGATTTTGGGCGCAAGTGCCCTTGCGG
>JBAYFV010000102.1:0-10842 GCA_041666985.1 Victivallales bacterium | reverse complement strand
TTTCAAAATTGCCTTGAGCCGATTCAAAACTAACGGAGGGCGGACTTTCCAGTCCGCCATTTGAGTTAGATTTCCGCGGGTAGGAAAACCCGCGCTCCTTTAATTTTGAGTTTTGAAATCGGCTCAGGACTTTTGATTTTCCCGCTGACGTGAAAACGGTTAACAGGGAGATAACAAAATCTCTTGAAACCTTGCATTTTTTGATTACATGATGTACAATTGTACAATCGAGGACCTGGATATGAAAATTGTCATTGACACATCCGTGATAATTGCTGTAATCACAAATGAGCCGCACAGGGAATCTCTGCTGAAGGCAACCCTTGGGGCGGAGCTTCTTTCACCTCCTTCGGTTCACTGGGAGATAGGAAACGCTTTTTCCGCCATGTTGAAGAGGAACAAGATAACTGTTAAAGAAGCCAGAAAGGCTCTTTCAGTATATGCTGTAATTCCCATCAGGTTTGTCGATGTGGAACTTTCGGAAGCACTTGATTTGTCTGACAGGTTGAAGATTTATGCCTATGATGCCTATCTTCTTGCTTGTTCTTTGAAAACACACTCCCCTTTGATTACGCTTGATGAAGGATTGAAAGTCGCAGCGAAATCATTAAACATAAAACTTGCAGGAGGTATCTGATGACCGTATTTACATATTCTGAAGCGAGGCAGAAGTTCGCCTCCGTACTGAATAAGGCCAGTCAGGAAGGAAGTGTCAGGATCATGAGAAAAGACGGACAGACTTTCCTTTTGAAACCGGAAAAGACCGGAAAATCCCCTTTGGATGTGCCATGCATTAACCTGAGACTGTCAACTTCAGACATAATCGGGGCAATCAGGGAAGGCAGAAGAAGCTGAACGATAAATATGCGGGGAATGGAAAACCTTTTAAGGAAAGGTTCTTCCCTTCCCCGCACCCCAGCCCTTTCCAAACCTGTTTGCTACTGTGAGCCGATTTCAAAACTCAAATTAAAAGGAGCGCGGGTTTTCTCACCCGCGGAAATCTAACTCAAGCGGCGGACTGGAAAGTCCGCCCTCCGTTAGTTTTGAATCGGCTCAGGGTAGTTTTGAAATTACCTCACCGTAAGAACCGGACACAGACGGGTTTGCCGATTTTTATCACGTGTTCGGTGGGTTCCAGCAGTCCTGTTTCCTGATTGATGCGGAAGACCTGGACGGTGTCGGAGTCCTGATTTGCGACAATACAGAACCTGCCTGTCGGGTCTATGTTGAAGTTCCTCGGATTCTTGATTCCTGAATTCTGGAAGCCGAGCAGGGTCAGTGTCCCTTTTTCAGGATTGATTTTATAAGCGACAATCGAATTGTGTCCGCGGTTGGATCCGTAAAGGAACTTTCCGTTGGGATGAACTCTTGCTTCGGCGCAGTAGCTTGCTCCTGTAAAACCCTCCGGCAGGGTGGAGATCGTCTGAATCTCGGAGAGGTTTCCGTTTTTCGGGTCATGTACGAATGCGACTACTGTTTCATCAAGTTCATTGATGAGGTAGGCGAACTTTCCGTCCGGGGTGAAAGTAAAATGCCGGGGTCCGGCTCCGGGTTTGATCCTTATCTCGGAAGGATCATTCGGCAGAAGTTTGCCGGATTCGGGATCAAGCCTATAGACCATTATTTTGTCGAGACCCAGGTCTGCGACATACGCAAAACGGTTGTCCGGACTGAAATTGATGCTGTGGGCGTGAGGTTCCTTCTGGCGCTGGGGGTTCACGCTTGAACCCGTGTGTTGAATGGAACTTGCCGGCTCAGCCAGGGAACCGTCATTATTCACAGGTATTGACGCAACACTGCCGCTACTGTAATTTGCGACCAGCAAGACCCTGCCGTCAGCTGAAATGCTGATATGGCACGGATTATTCCCGCATGATTTGGACGTGTTGATCAATCTGAGTCTTTTCGTCTCCGGATCGATCGCAAAAGCGCTCACAGCCCCCGGATCGCGTTCCGTCACAGCATAAAGGAACTTGGAGTTCGGATGTATCTCTATGAAACTTGGATTTGAAGCCTCTCCGGCAATTTGAGGGCTGGAAAGGCCTCCTGTTTTCAGATCAAGCACGGCATGGTAAATCCCTTTTGGAAAACCATCCTTGTTATATGTTCCGAAGTAAACATCCACCGGCTGAGCCGCCAAAGTCTGCATTGCAAGCAAAGATGCCGTCATGATTATTTTCTCCATAATAAAAATCCATTCAGGTTTTTCCAGGATTCAGATTGAAGCCCATACACTAGCCGTTTTGACCGTGAAATCAACCTGTCTCCGCATAGTCAAATTATCACGCTGCCCAATCGTCAAATATCTTCAGATATTCTCCTCTTTCGCACCATGATAATTTCTCCGAATCCTCTGCGATTGATCTTTTGGAAAAAGAACTGACCGATTTTCTCACCTTAACCAATTTTTATTATTTCAGCGCTTTCCCATTGACAAAATCCGGAGAATGAAATATAATGTGATTGAACATCGGTGAACAACTATATGAACAACTCGGAATAACTATGATTCAAAGTCATCCGACAGGATGACGGATGGATGGATTGCTGGATGAACGGATGATTGGGTTTGAGTTCAAGATAACACAAAAGCCATGGAGATGAATGAGAATTATGGGAAAGTCATTTCGGATAATTTTTCCAGGATGCTTTTGGTCTTATGTCTTTGATGCGCAACCATCCAGCCATCCATTAATCCAATCATCCATGGGACGGCAGTGACTATGATTAACAATCGTCCGATACGGAACTTGAAAGCCTACTCCGGGCTGGAGAAAGACCTTCGCAAATCCATTCTTGGCGGAAAGCTTTCATGCTCCGAACCGATTTCAACTGAAATCACGTTGTCGCAGACATATGGGATCAGCCGAAACACCGCCCGAAAAGCTTTGCAGAAACTGGTGGACGAAGGACTGCTGAGCAAAGTACACGGACGCGGCACCTTCATAGTGCCGCCGGAAGACCGTTCGCCGGAACTGGTCCGGCTGACCAAAATCCTGGTGATAATCCCCGGCGGCAAGGACAACATCTACGACCGCAAGCTGGTTTCCGGTATCGCTGACTATGCCTATTCGCACCAGTGTCAGTTTGACGTCAGAAGAGAGGTGGCGACCTTGAGCCAGTTGCGTTCACAATATGAGAATCTTAAGTTCGACGGCATCGTCTGGGAACGTCCCAACGCAGAAAACTATCCGATCATTGAAGCGCTGCGGGATGACGGCATCCCGCAAATCACTGTCAGCCGGCAAATCGAAGGCGTAGCAAGCATTGCGTTTGACTGCGAATCGGGGATGAGGGAATCGGTCAGGTTCCTGCGCGGCATCGGGCATTCTGAAATCATGTTCTACGACCTGGACTATCCGGCGCCGATTTACAGCTTACGCCAGAACGCATTTGCCGACGAACTGGGCAAATCCGGCGCATCTCCCTTCAGAAAACACGTTTTCACCGTAAAACCAGAGACACTGACAAATAAGCATATCCGGCGCGCCTTTGCAGCTTGTCCGGACACCACCGCGCTGATTTTCTCCAGTGTGCTGACCAAGGAGTTCATGGAATACTTTAAAACCGCCGACATACGGATACCGGAAGACCTTTCCGTGATAATTTTCGGGGAGACCGATGAATTCAACATGGAAAACCGGCATCCTTACAGCATCCTGGTTGAACCGCGACGGCTGATTGGAACCAACGCGGCGGAGATGATAAAAATCCTGAAGGGCGGAGGAAAAGTTCCAAAGGAACAGATGCTGATCCATGGCGAACTGATGATTCGCCAAAGTTGCAGGACTCCAAAGGATTCAGGAGTCAGAATAAATCCGGATCTGCCTGTGCGTACACGCAGACAGGTTTGAGTTCGAATTTCATTCTGTATTCTGACTTCTGAATTCCTGTCCGCCGCGGCGGACGAGTTTTGTAATTGGCTCAGGCATTTTAAAACTATAAAGGAAAGAGGCGCAACATGAAAACAGACAATCATGAAACCGGAAACCGGCAAATCTCCAGATTGCCAGACCGCAATGCCTTCACCCTCATTGAGCTCCTCATAGTCATAGCCATTATCGCAATTCTCGCGGGAATGCTGCTGCCGGCCTTGAATAAGGCCAAGCTCGTTGCCAAAAAGGCGGTCTGCACCAATAATCTGAAACAGGTTATACTGGCTACGCTGCAATACGGCAGTGACTTTGACGGAGTTGTTCCGCCCGGTTTCGTTTATGAAAACGGCGGTGCAACGTGTACGGCATTTGTAAATTTTCTCCAGCGCGGGAACTATTTGGCCCTTTCCGAGGATGTTTTCCCCGGAGCATATAATCCTTCATATACAGCGGCGGATAAAGCCAGGGCCCAGGCGGTTTCCGGCATTGTCACAAAATGTCCGGATAAGGAGAATTACAGCTATGGGAATTTGCCGATGAATTATACCGTCTGGAGAGATGTCGCAGATAATTATCGGATCAGTCCGGCAGCAGTTTTCTATTGTTTTCCGACGACGAAAAGAATGAAGATGCCCGACAAAACCGCCGGCCCGCTGGACGATCCCAGGATAGGCGCCTCGGTCGCATATATCTCCCCCCCGGGACCGGAGACTCTTGATAATGGGGATTACATCTATGACAAGCTGGATTTGGGTTGGGGAAAATGGGGGGAAATCCGGCACGGGCAAAGCAATGTCAGCTTCTATGACGGCCATGTGGAGGCGTATAGCGGCATATACTACGGCTGGTGCTGGCCTGAAAACAATACTGTCAATCCGACAGCTTGGGTGCTTCCAAAATAGTTGAAAATTAAAAAAAAGGAGTACATATGAACAACACTTCAAGATCAGTTTTTAAAGGGTGCGTTTTCCTGGCTGCGATGACGGGAATCTGCGTATCTCTTTACGCAGAGGCAAATATCGGCTGTGATTTTGAGTCGGGAACAGTTGAAAAGTGGCAGAAGACTTCAGCTGAAACTGAAATAACGGCAGGTACAGACAATCTTTCCGGCTCCTGCGGGAAGTATGCGCTGCTCGCCTCGGGCACATCTAGAAACACGGGAGTCAATTATTACTCCCAGATTCCTGTCACCGCCCAGACAGCCATAGAATTCGATGTGCGCTGTGACGCCCAGATGCCTCTCTCATATTTCGCATTCACGGCAACCGACAATAAAAAAAGGGTGTTCTGGTTATTTGCCGGCCAATTAAACGCGATCAGGAATCCAAAGCGCGGCGAATGGTTTCATGTCGTAGTTCCGGCTACGGCATTGAAAACCGACAAGGGACAGCAACCGGAGCCAGGAGATGTATTCACATCGGTCGGAATGTTTCAGGTACAGGTGAACGGATGTCCGCACCGCTTCATGATGGATAATTTCAAGATTTACGAAAAAGAAGGCCCGATAGAATCTGCTGACCCGCAACTCTTTACTGACAAGACTGAGTCGGACGCCCGGAAAAAGCCGCAGGTAGAGCGGACATCGGCGGATGCCGTTCCCCTCGTGACGGTGCCGGGAGGCGGAGCACCGGCCATAGACGGCGATCTCAGTGATCCCTGCTGGCAGAATGCCGCCGGATTCGCCCTCTTGCCGAATTACACAGGAAAGACAATTTCGGAGAACACTTCTTTTTCACTTTCATCTGATGCCGACAATTTGTACATCGGGGTGGTGGCCGGACAGAGATATCTAGACCCGGTGCTCAATCTGCTTGACAAGGCGAAATGCAAAGTCTCGAAAGCCGACGGCCCGGTTTTTTCGGACGATTCGGTTGAGATATTCCTCATGCCGGGCGGCGACGGCTGTTATCAGTTCGTCATCAACAGCGACGGCGTGATGTTCGACTCCAAAAACAAAGACGTGTCATGGAATTCGAAAAATGTGGTGAATGCGGTAAAAAAGAACGAGCGGACGTGGACGGCGGAGATCGCAATACCCTTCAAGGAACTGGGATTGACAGCCTCCGATCGCGCGGCATCTTCATGGAGGGCGAATTTCTACCGCAACAATCCGGCAAGCGACGAATCATCGGCGTGGAGCCCCACGGAAAAAAGTTTTCACACGCAGAGCGCCTTCGGCTTTCTATCGTTCGATTCACAAGCGCCGGCGATTCGAGGGGAGTCCTTTGTCATCGCCGGCGGTTCTGCGGCAATGAAACTTTTTTGCGGCGGGACGACACGGCCTCTTTCAATCATCGGGACACAGTCCGGCACCGAGATCAGCGAGAAAAAGGTGAACGAACTGAAGTTCAAACCTGACGCGGACGGGCTTGGACAGATCAAGATCAGCGCTTCCGGCAGGGAAATATTCCGCACTCCTGCGATAGCGATAAAAGGAAAGAGTTCCGAATGCCGCGTCAAACTGGATTCTCACGGGTCGCAGATGACGGTTTTTGTGAACGGCAAACAATCAGCATCAGCGAAAAACCTCCTGAGCTCAACGGTGACTCTCGATGAAGACAGAAACATCATCGCACTCTGTGCCGACAATGCGGCGACACCGCTTACAGGTTCAATTTTCCTGACAGACGTCGAGATCCCCGTAAGCAATTTCCTCTTTTCTGAAACGCCGGCGGACGGATGGGAGAAGAATGGTTTCGATGATTCATCCTGGCGTCCGTATGATGGACGGGTTTCGAAAAAATTATGCCTGAGGTACAACCTCATCCGGAATCACACGATGTTTGCACCGCAACTTGAGAGGGATGTGTATTATATCGCCAACAAGGCCGCGATGAGATTATCGTTCCGTATTTCATCCCCTTTTGAAAGACCTCTTGAAAACTACCGGTTTCATTTGGAGGTTCCTGAATCCATAAAGACACCCACGTATCGTCCCGACCTCAGGAGGTATAACAAGTATGTCAATTCGCTTGGCGGGGAAAAGCGCGACGGCATGAACCGGCTTGTATTTTCATTCGAAAAACCCGTCCCTAAACTTGCTTATAATTTTGGGTTTAATGTCATAACGATGATCATACAGCCAGACTTCCCGGCCGAATGGGAAGGGAAGACCGTAACAGGACGCGCCTGGATCTCCGGAAAAGGTGTTGCGGAGATCCCCTTGGAGTTTAAAATAAAGGTTCTCCCGGCGCTCAACGGGCATCAACCCAAAAGTATACCAATAGTGACGTGGGCAACCGCCCGTGATCAATGTTATGCGACAAAAGAAATAGAGCTTCTGCCGGAAACATGGAGAAATGCCGGTTTCACGATGATCGGAGATGAAATCAAGACCCGAATGGACTCTACGTTTGATAATCTGGCTTCGTATTCCGCGCAGTTCAGGAAAAACAATCTGAAAATGATCTTTGTCTCTTTTGTAAACCATGACAACCACTGGGCCAGCGACAGCGACACCACGAACCCCGCATCCAAACTCGTGCCGCTCTCAAGCATTAAAGACTCCTGGAAAAAACCGCTTTGCCCTTTTTATTTCATGGCATCCCCTGATATTGCCGAGCGAATAAGGATAATCGCATTGGCAAGCGATTATGTCATGGACGATATGGAGAGCGGTCTTGGGGCATCTTGCCTTTGCCCGCGCTGCCGTGAATATTTCGCGAAAGAGAATAATCTCGCCGATGTGCCCGATGAAAAGACAATTCTCGCAAAACACAAAACGTTATGGATCCGGCATCAGGTACAGATGAATAGAAAAGTGTTCGATTATCTGGTCGCAACCGCCAGAAAGGCAAAACCGGATATACGCTCCGCCGTGTATAGCGGTTATGCGACCTGCCCGCCGGAACAGTACGGAATGGACTGGAGTCTTTACAAGGATGTCGATTTTCTGAGTGCGGGCTATGATGAGAATAAGGCGACGGTAACGATGACACGAAAGGCGATGGGAGGGCGGAAAATGTGTCCGGGACTCATCCTTGAATCCAACATGGGGGAACGCACCTATGCCGACCAGAACGTGATTGCGCGCTTGTGGAAACAATTGATCGCCGGCGGTTTCGGAGGCGTCCATCTCTTTGATTGGGCGGAACTTGACGGCCGCGGACTCCGTTCGGTAGCAAAATTTTCACGAGGTGTTGCGAAATTCGAAGGCATACTCGATGAAGGGAACCAGATGCCTTTCGACGGATTGATCGTGGACGGGCGTGATGGCAGCGATTACGTGTACAACAAAGGCAAAGAATATCTCTATGTGGCGATCAACGACGGCATTTCCCCGCGAACAGTGAAAATAAAGATGCCGAAGGGTATTTCCGCGACCGCCAAAGCGCAGGAGTTTTCGACCGGAACGCAATTCACCGGCAAGGATGAATACGACGTAGGGATACCGCCAAACGACGTGATGCTTCTGCACATTTCAGAATAACAGTAAGCGTTAAGCTGGGGTCATCTCCTAAGTAACGCGGTTCTTTAGACCGCGAAAATTCTAGATTCTCTCGGGCTGAAGCCGCGAGCTACTATTTCAAAATAAGAGTTTTATTGAGTTTAAAAACACCCAGCTTAACGGTTACGAATAACAGGCAGGAAAGCCTGTCTTACTCAAGAGAACAGGCATTTTAAAACCATAAGGGAAGAGGTGCGTCATGAAAACAGACGGTCATAAAACCGGCGAATCCGTTTCCGATTTCAAATTAAAAACTAAAACCGGAAACCGGCAAATCTCCAAATTGTCAGGTTGCAGCGCCTTCACGCTCATTGAGCTCCTCGTTGTAATTGCAATCATCGCAATTCTCGCCGGGATGCTGCTGCCGGCATTGAAAGCAGCAAAGAACAAGGCGAAAGAGATTCAGTGCGTGAGCAATCAGAAGCAGATATCCCTGTCATTCCAATCCTACACAGTGGATTACAATGATTATTTCCCTCCATACCAGATACCGCTAAAGTATTGGCCTACCATTTTTCTGGAACAAGGATACTTTTCCGGTGTCAGGCATTTAGTATGTCCGGAACGGGGAGATGATTTAATCAGGCGGCTATTGCTGTCTGGAAACTCAACGAATGTCGAATATATGGATTACGGCTACAATACTTATTATATCGGGAGCAATGGCGGATATGCCTATCTAGATCAGCCAGCGCGCCTTTCATCAATCCGCCGTTCTTCGGAAACCATACTTCTTGCGGATACCCGTTGCGCATTTGCTACAAAAATGGAGAGAGGCTATTGTCTTTTTGAAAGGCAATTCGGGTCATCGGATTATTCAGGTGTCATCTTTGGCGCCCACCATTCTACGGTAAACACATTGTGGTGCGACGGGCATGTTTCCGGGCAACCGGTAAAAGACGCTTACAATCCCTATCCATACGCCCCTTTTAAAAACGGGACTATTTTGAATGATACGGAAAATTATTTTGACCGTTATTAAACCTTTAGGAGGAAAAACATGAAGTTATCAGAATATGCCGGCAGAAGCCGCCTTTTGCCAATGGTTGCCGGGATTAGCCTGTGCATCTTTTCCTGTGTGGGCGGCAAATCACTGAACAATGCCCGTCAGCTTGAACTTCAGCCGCAGCAACTGCTGCTCAATGGCGATTTTTCAAAAATACTGCCGGCAACGGATACTTACTTGTATTGGACGGTTAGCAATCCGGAGGGATTTACATCTACCGGGGGCGGACTTTGCTATTCCGGCAAAACAGGAAATAAACTTTATCAGAAAATTGATTTGGCAGATGTGATGGTGCCGGAAAGCATCATCGGGCGCGTATCCGGTGAGATTGTCAAAGGTGAATGCCGGATCATGGTTTCGGCTAATTTTTACGGGCCGGGCCGTTACCGTATACGAAGTGAAGCCCTTATTTCACGTAGCTATACAGGCAATGGCAAAATGGTTGATGACACCTTTGAAATCAAGGTTCCGGCCTGCCCGCCTGACTGTCAGCTCGACTTCATTTATGTTTTCCTTCAATTTACGGAAAATTCCATTGTGAAAATCAGAGAAGTTTCCATGACCCCTAAAGTTACTGCGGCTACGGCTCCGTCCCGGCAGATCTTGCTGGACGGGATTCCGCTTCAATCTATTTATCTTCCGGCGCAGTCTTCATTTTGGATTAAGAAAGCGGCAATGGTTTTGCAGAAGGAGGTTCATGCCTTAACCGGGCAGGCGCTTCCCGTATACGAATCTGACTTACCGCCACCTGCGGATGGAGTTGTCCGCTTTCTGAATCCTCCGAAGTTGGAGGATGCCGGAAAATCGCCGGGAGAGATTAAAGAAGGCGGTTTTTCCATGGAGTTCAAAAAGCTCCTGGTCCAGATTCAAGGCAGGGATGACGGATATATTCATGCGGTATATGCCTTATTGAAAGAGTCCGGTGTCGAATATTTGTCCCGCAGCGAAAAAAATGTGCCTGACATGAAAACATTGAACATTAAGCCGTTTTCCCTTGCCAAGTCCCCCCGTTTCAGCTTGCGTCTTGCAGGAGGACCTGAGAATCTTTGCAAGCTGGGATTCTCCAGCGTGGATATGATGTCTTGTCCCGAGCGCCTGGGGGTTCGCGGATTTGATCACACACACAACTATTTTTTGAATTATGGGAAGCATCAGGGGGAACATCCCGAATATTTTGCAAAGAACGCAAACGGTTCCCCCGGAAAATTTACAAGCATATCATTTGTGCATCATTGCCTTACAAATCCGGATGTCCTGAAAATATACGCCCAAAATGCAAACTTCTTAACGAGCCTTCAGCCACAGGCAAATTACATTTACATGACAGAAGCCGACGGTTTGGAGTGGTGCCAGTGTAATGCCTGTACATCAAGTGATCCGGTTAAGGGGCAATATACGGACCGGTTGATGGATTTTCACAATGCCCTGGGAAAACTGTTATCCGATAAAACGAAACCGAGAATCACCTTTGCATATGCCGGAGTGACCGATACGCCGCCGGTAAACAGCAAGCC
>JBAYFV010000101.1:0-10918 GCA_041666985.1 Victivallales bacterium | reverse complement strand
AACCCATACAAGCTCGCAGAGCACGATATTGTCTATGAAACCTGGATTAATGCCGGTGCATTCATTTTCAATCACACGGGAGGCTTTTTCCGCCTGGATTGTATCGTCCTGAACCAGATAGCGTACAAGGACATTTGTGTCAATTCCAAGCATGTTTCCGCCCTGTCCCTATGGCTTTTCCCATATCCTCCAGTGTCACCTTCTTCATTGGCCGAGGCAGCATGCCCTTAAGGGATTTCAATGAGGTGTGTATTGGAACAGTTTCAATGGTCCCATCCTCCCTAATCACGAAATCGAGTTTGTCCCCAGTCTTGATATGGAAGTGTTCCCGTATCTCCCGTGGAACCGTTACCTGTCCTTTACTAGTCATGGTCGCAATCATATTCCTTACTCCCAGTATAATTCCTTACTTCACTGTAAGACTATATGCCCCAAAGTCAAGTATTCTTTGAATTTTGTTCTCAGCGGCATGGTCCGATTCCCATTGCAAAAGCCTTGTAGTATCCGTCCAGCAAAGCTTTTCTTGCCATTGGGTGCGCTCCTCTACAGAAATTTTTTCCGCAGGAAAAAATTAAATCTGTCATATTGACTGAAAATCCGCACCGATCTTTTTGAAGTCGTCTACGAATTCAGGATAGGTGACCGCTGCGGATTCCGCGTTTTTCACTACGGTTTTTCCTTCGGAGTTTAGTCCGGCAATCGCCAGGGCCATTGCGATCCTGTGATCGTGATGGCTTTCGACTTCGGCACCGTGGAGTTTTGAATTCCTGATAATCATGCCGTCGGGAAGTTCTTCGACATCCGCGCCCATTTTGCGAAGTTCGCAGGTCATGCAGGTGATGCGGTCGGTTTCCTTGATGCGTGCCTGTGGAACGTTTAGAAGCCTTGTGGTTCCGGTGGCAAAGCATGCGGCTACAGCCATCGCGGGAAGGGCGTCGGGAGTGGAATTCAGATCAATATCAGTCCCATTGAATTTCCCGGACGACCTTACAATTGTGTTTTCAAAACCCCGTTTGATGTTCATGCCCATTTTTTCAAGATATGAAAAGACTTCCTTGTCGCCCTGGCGGTCGTTGAAATCAAGATTTTTTATCACAACTTCGCCGCCGGTGACTGCGGCGGCGACAAGAGGGAAGGTGGCCGTGGAAAAATCGGCGGGGACTGTCAATTCGAAAGGTTTGTATGTCTGACCGCCTTTGATTTTGAAGCTCATGAGATCGTTTGAATATTCAAATTTGATGTTTTGCCTGTTGAGCCAGTCCAGGGTTATTTCGACGTACGGTTTTTCGTTGAGGTTGAAGACGCTGATTTCGGTGTCTCCTTCGATGAGGGGAACTGCAAGAAGGACGGCGGTGAGGAATTGGGAGGATTTTCCTTCAACGGTCGTTTTGCCGCCTCTGATCGGGCCCTGTATTGAAAGAGGGCATTTCCCGTCATTTGAAACCGTTTTTGCACCTAGCATTTCGAGTGCGGACAAGACTGGAGCCATGTGCCGGGTGCGGAGGGAATCGTCTCCGTCGAATTCTGTTTTGTGGGATGAAATTGAAGAGAGTCCTCCGAATATCCTGAGCGTAGTCCCGGAATTTCCGACATCAATGACGCCTTGTTTCATGGACGGTTTTCCGGCGACACCTTTTATTATCCAGAGATCTTTCCGCTTGTCAATCCCCGCTCCGAAGGCGGAAGCGGCATTGAGGCTGGAAAGGGTGTCGCCCGAAATAAGGGGGCCGTGTATTTTGGAAGTACCGTCGGCCATGGCGGCTATTGCGACAGCGCGGATCGTGTGGGATTTAGAACCCGGCACCGATATTTCGCCTATGATTTTAGATCTGTTGACTTCAAGCTTCAAGTTTCGCCTCCGTTTAACATAGATCGTATGCGGGATTGTAATTTAACCACAAAGACACAGAGACACAAAGGAGATTTCCGATAAATATATGCATTTTATATTCAGCCCGTTCAGTTTATACTCCACACGGGTGAAAATTTAGCTTTTGGTTGCGAAGATTTTGAGGATTGGTTTGCATTCGGAGAGGCTTTCTATACTGGGGTATCGGAAGCCCTCGATGAATGCGAATCCAAACTCGAAAGATCGCAACCGCATAGCGGCGAGTATCTTGCGTCCGTATTTTTCCGATCCGCAATCTGGCTCGCCAAAAGTTAAATTTTCACCCGTGTGGAGTATATAAACGGGAAAATGTGATATAGTACACCGCATGCTAAAAGATATTCATGTTAACAAAACTGCAGGAGGGGTTAAAATGTTTCTCCATGAGATATATGGCAAGGACAGAATAAGGCTTCATCTTAATGATATGGACAAGGAACAGGTGCTTAAAGAACTCGTTGGCCTGCTTGTCAAGACGACGGGAACAGAACGCGGGGACGAAATTTTAAAGGTGATCCTGGAGCGAGAGAAGCTGGTGTCCACCGGAATCAACAACGGGATAGCGATTCCCCACGGGAAAATTGATAATCTGGACGGGGTTGTCGGTGTCATTGGAATGTCAGACAAAGGGATCAACTACGATTCCCTGGATGGTAAGCCATCCCATATAATCTTCTTATTCATAAGCGGCAAATCCAAGCCCGAGGAACATCTGATGATGCTGAACAAAATTTCCATAATTGCGGGAAACCAGAGATTCCGCAGGGAATTTCTAACGGCTGAAAATCCCGAATCCGCCAGCCTCATATTGAAGAAATATGAAGCCAAACACGGCCGCAACCGAAACACTGACAATCGAATTTAGGGGTTCCCTTTCACTTTCATTCGATGACAAATACGCAGGTGGGGGCGAAAAGGTTGGGCATGAGTTTCGCCAGTAAATTCTCGTGAATCACGCCAATGGGGATTTCACTTATGACATTGAGGTTTTTCTCCTTGCACAAATTGCGGAAATCGCGGATCGTACCGAGGTGTATGTTCGGAGTGTTGTACCAGTAATGGGGAAGGTCTTCCGTAACCGGCATTTTCCCCAGGAACATGATTTGAAAACGGGATGAATAATAGCCGATGTTTATGATGCTGACAATCGCCTTCTTCCCCACCCTCATCATCTCCTCAAGGAGCTGGTCGGGACGCTTGACCGCCTGAAGTGTCTGGCTTAAAACTACATAATCGAAGGACTTGTCCGGAAACTCCTTCAAACCGTTGTTCAAGTTGCCCTGGACGACCGGGACTCCGGCGGAAACGCAGTCTAGGATTTTCTCCTGGGAGATTTCGATGCCGGAGCCGTAAACATTTTTTTCCTTGCGGAGCAGGGCGAGAAGACTGCCGTCGCCGCAGCCGAGGTCGAGTATCCTGCAGTTTGGAGGTATGATGCCGGCGATGGCAAGTATGTCCGGACGCGCTGACAGATTTTGTCTTATTTTCTGTGTCATTCGGCCTTTTCCTCCTCGTATCTGCATTTCAGGAAGTCTGATATGATCCTTTCAAGAATATCAACTTCAAGAAGGAACGCGTCATGCCCGTAAATGGATTTGATATCGCAGTATGTGACATCAATGGAATTATTCCTGAGAGCCTTGACAATCTTCAGGGATTCATCCGGGGGGAAGAGCCAGTCGCTGGAGAATGACAGCACAAGGAACGGGGAGCGCACCTTTGAGAACGCCACGGCAAGATTTCCGCCGAATTTTGCGGACAGATCAAAATAATCCATCGCCCTGGAAATGTACAGGTAGCTGTTCGCGTCAAATCTTTCCACAAACTTCTCGCCCTGGTGCTTCAGATAGCTCTCCACCTTGAAGTTATGCCTGAAATCGAAGGAGTAGCTTTCGCTTTCCTGTAGTTCCCGTCCGAATTTTTCATCCATAGACTTGTCGCTGAGATAGGTGATGTGTCCGAGCATTCTCGCAATTGCAAGTCCGCTTTCAGGCACTTTGTCCTCGTAGTTGCCGTTGTTCCAGTTCTGATCTTCCATTATGGCCTGCCTGCCGACCCAGTTGAAGGCGATACTCTGGGGCGAAAGGCAGGAGGTTGTCGCGATTGGGATTACGCTTGCGACCGCTTCCGGATATTCGACCGCCCATTCAAGGGCCTGCATTCCGCCCATTGAACCTCCGCAGAGGGAGAGCCATTTTCCAATGCCCAGATGTTTCATCAGACGGTGCTGGGCGTGTACCATGTCGGAGATGGTGATGACCGGGAAATCCATATTGTAAATCTTGGAGACGTTTTCGGATTCCGGATTGAAGGAGCGGGGGCCGGTTGAACCGCTGCATCCTCCTATCACGTTGCTGGAGACAATAAAATACTTGTCGGTGTCAAACGCCTTGCCGGGGCCGACCATGCTGTCCCACCAGCCGATCTTGGCCTTGTCGCCGTCAAGATATCCTGCGACATGTGCGTTTCCGCTGAGGGCGTGCAGAATGAGGATGGCATTGGATTTCGTATCGTCGAGTTTTCCGTAGGTTTCATATCGGATGTTTACAGGGCCGAGTTTTCTGCCGCAGTCGAGCAGGAGTTTGTCGTCCTCGGTGAGCCCGAAGGTGAAATCCTGCGCTATCACTGCCCCTACGCTTTTTTCTTCCATAGTTTTTTTCAAATCCATGTGATTCTGATTAACCCGTGAATATAAATTTGAATGGGGAAATTACAATTGCATCTCAACTATGACGCTGCGCCCGATGCATCTGTCATCAGGAACGCACTCTGGACGCGCAGGGCAGACATTGCGGTGCCCGTCCATAGGATGAAAGACCGGAACCGACATCTCAAAGGCATATCCGATAATCCATGTTTCCTATTCCAGCGCCTGGGCGAGATCTTCCTTCAGGTCTTCCTTGTTTTCGATACCTACGGAAAGCCGGATCAGGTTCGCGGTGATCCCCTGTCTCCGGCGATCCTCCTCGGAAAGGACTGCGTGGGACATTTTCACCGGATAGCACACAAGGGATTCGACTCCGCCAAGGCTTTCCGCAAGCATGAAAAGATTCAGCTTTTCGCAGAACTTCTTGACATCTTCATATCCACCGTCAAGGAGAATGCTGATGACTGCGCCAAAACCGGTCTGCTGTTTTTTCGCCAGTTCATGGTTTTCATGGCTTTCCAATCCGGGATAGAAGACTTTTTTTATTTTCGGATGTGTCTGCAGCCATTTTGCCAGATAAATAGAATTTGCCTCGTGCTCCTTCATGCGGACCGCCAGAGTCTTTAACCCCCTGAGGGTAAGCCAGCAGTCAAGAACTCCCGGAACTGCGCCGCCCGCATTCTGGTAGAATTTCATTGCCTCATGGGCTTCTTCGTTTGAAGTTACGGTTGCGCCGCCGATTATGTCGCTGTGACCGGCAATGTATTTCGTGGTGCTGTGGACGATAATATCGGCCCCAAGGGAAAGCGGTTTCTGGAAGAAAGGGCTGAGAAAGGTGTTGTCAACAACCAGAAGCGCCTTTGACGATTTGGATACTTCCGCGATTTTCGCAATATCGGAAATCTTCAGCAGCGGATTGGTGGGAGTCTCCATCCAGACCATCTTCGTGTTTTTCCGGAAGGACTTTTTGAATTCGTTGATATTATAGGTGTTGGCATAGGAGACTTCTATCCCCTGTTTCTTATATACTGATTCCAGAAGGCGGAAGGTTCCTCCGTAGAGATCCTGTCCGGCGACGACATGATCTCCCGCTTTCAGCAGCTGGAGGACACCAACGGTCGCCGCAGAACCCGATGCATAGGCGAGCCCGTGTTTTCCGCCTTCAAGTGTGGCGACGGCGGTTTCGAGCGCCGTGCGTGTCGGGTTTCCCGACCGGGAGTATTCATATGGACCGAACTTATCCAGGGACTTCTGATAAAAGGTCGAAGTCTGGTAGATCGGGACTACTACAGCCCCGGTTTCCTTGTCCGGATCCTGTCCGGCCCTTATCGCAAGTGTTTCAAATTTCATCATTTACCCCTTGATTAATTTTCTTTTTGAGTGTCGCTCGACACTCAAAAAGAAAATTTTATATTACTTCTCCTCAAGAACGTTCTGGAAGAGCCAGGTTGAAAGATATCTTTCTCCGGTGTCGCAGATGACAGTGACAATCGTTTTCCCCTTGTTTTCGGGACGTTTCGCCACCTGCAGGGCCGCCCACACGTTTGCTCCCGACGAGATTCCGGAAAGTATGCCCTCTTCTTTTGCGAGACGGCGCGAGATTTCACCGGCGTCATCGTGTTTCACTTTTATGATTTCATCGACTAGATCTTTCCTGTAGACGCCCGGAATGAAACCGGCGCCGATGCCCTGTATCTTGTGGGGACCGGGATTCCCGCCGGAAAGAACCGGGGATTCAAGAGGCTCGACGGCTATTGCCTTAAAGCCGGGAATGCGTGATTTCAGAACCTCCGAAACGCCGGTTACAGTTCCTCCGGTGCCCACCCCGGCTATGAAAATATCGACTTTTCCGTCGGTGTCGCGGTAGATTTCCTCGGCTGTCGTCTTGCGGTGTATTTCCGGATTCGCAGGGTTGTTGAACTGCTGGGGAATAAATGAACCGGGAGTGTTCCTCTGAATTTCCTCCGCCTTGTCAACAGCTCCTTTCATTCCTTTTTCTCCCGGTGTCAGGACAAGTTCCGCACCGAGGATTTTCAGAAGTTTCCGGCGTTCAAGACTCATGGTCTCCGGCATGGTTAAGATCAGCTTATAGCCGCGTGTTGCAGAGACAAACGCAAGGGCGATTCCAGTGTTTCCGCTTGTCGGTTCGACTATTATGCCGCCCGGTTTGAGTTTCCCCTCACGTTCGGCGGCGTCAATCATCGCCACGCCGATACGGTCTTTTACGCTCCAGAGAGGGTTCATGGATTCAAGTTTCACCAGAACTGTCGCCTGTGAACCATTTGTAAGCTTGTTGAGTTTCACCAGAGGAGTGTTACCGACAACCTTTGTAATGTCGCTGTAGATTTTCATTTTATCTCTCCTTTTTTATTGAGCCGTTGGCCCGTTTTTAAATTTCATAATTTGCCGACGGATTCTTCTCCATGTTGTATTTGTCAACAAGATCCTGAAGTGTTATTGCTTCCAGGGTGGCTTGAATTTTTTCATCGAGTATTTTCCACACGTCTCTGGTAATGCAGCCGGGAAAGCGGCCGCATTTTTTAGGGTTGCCAATGCATTCCGACACGGAAACCTCCCCGTCCAGAGTCTCGACAATCTCCTTCATTGTTATAAGTGCCGGAGCCTTTGCCAGCATATATCCGCCCTTGGCCCCCCTTCCGGAAACAATGAGATTCTGAGCCTTGAGCGGAATTACTATAAGACTCAGGTATTTCTCGGAAAGCTCCTCTTTCTTTGCAATATTTCTCAGAAGGGACAAGCCTTTCCCATAATCAAGGGCGAGCTGAAACATGAGACGTGCTCCATAGCGTGCCCGCGTTGATATTTTCATGCGCCCATTCCTTTAAACATTACTATTCCTATTCAAATGGTAATATTTTACCGTGAATGAGATTATTCAAGTACGAAATTCAACCTCCTCCAACCTGAAAATTGAGTTTTGCAATCGTATCCTTTATATCAAGAAAGTTCACAAGCCGGAGGCTTGTGCTACTTCAAGATGGCCCGCGCCAGTTTTCCCGGTGCGGGTGTTTTTACGGTGTTTTTCATTACGGCAGAGGATCGGGGGTTTTCTTGTCAGGATCAAGAATGAACTGATCAAAGCCGACTTTGATCTTGTCACCGGAGTCAACGACATTTGCGGTGATTTCCTCGATTTCCCTCCTTGCCAGTTCAGGAACTTTTGTCTCCGGAGCGCTCGGAACCGCCTCTATCACAGCGACAATCTGGGATTTCTTGGAAGTTGTTGATTCGCTTGAAAGCGCCCAGCCGATTATTGGAAGATCTCCGAGCCACGGCACCTTGTTTATGCTTTTTACAATGGCTTTCTTCTCGACTCCCCCGACAACAAACTGTCCTCCGTCATTGTTGACGGTCACCTGCGTGCTTATCTCGCTTTTTGAAGTTCTCGGAGTTCCATTGCCCTGAAAGCCGATCAGGCTCGTGTTTGTCATGCTGATCGTGAGTGTACTGGATTGTTCATTGACAACAGGCCTGAGATTCAGGACGAATCCGTAGCCGTCCACTGCGGTGTCCTGTCTTGTCCCGCGCCCTATGGAGAAATTCTCCGAACTGTCATATCTGTCATACGTCACCCATGCGTAATTGAAAGCCTCCTGCGGTGCTGCGCCTCCTCCTCCGACACCGGCGGAAGTGGCTGTCAGTCTTTCAAGTTTCACATTAAGAACCTTGACTGTGTAACCCAGAAGATCCCCGTTTGCGGGTTGTGCCGGCAGGACGCCTGCGGCATCTCTGGGATATGGGAGTCTGGCGAACTGAACACCTTGGGCGGCAGCTTCCTGCTCATTTAATTCCAGAGTATAATGATAATGGGTTCCGTCAAAGAACTTTGTGATCTGCAAATCCCCGCGGTACGGAGTTCCCGGAAACACGCCGATGTTATGATTGGCTTCGGTCAAGGTCACAGGAATCCCGTTGTCGTCAACTGCGCTCAGACGGTATCTTCCGTCATTTGCCCCTGTGGCATCGGGCGGTATCGCGGATGAAACCGTAGAATCGTATATCCGCTGATCGCTGAGACGGATATAGCTTATTACGTCAATGTTCGACAGTTTTGTTCCGTCGCGGAAGTTTGGCAGTCTTGTGGTCGCCTCAATTCTCGCATCCTGGTTGTTCATTATATTCACTTCACCGTAAGTCAGGACGGCGGCCTTTCCTTTTGCTTCGAGAAAATCGAAGTATTTGGAATTCCATTTCGGGCTGAAATGTATGAATTGCGTATGTGATTTGTTCACAAACGGGTAGGCCACGGCGTTGTTTGCGAAATCCCACTGCTTTCCGAACCGGCTCGCGACTGAGACGAGATCGGATCCGGGCCCGTTTTTCCATGCCTGGACATCTAATCCGAGATTTCCGTCTTTTTCCACATCGAGTTCGTAGATAGTGTATTTCACCTTCAATTCCTGTATGGCGCCATCATACTGTTTTATCATTTCATTGACGTTCTTGACCTGATACGGCGGAACATAGACGAACAGTGCGTTGAGCGGTGTGTCAACCACTATTTTGTCTTTCCCTCCCTCAAGTTCCTTCTGGTCGGGAAGGTTCAGACCTACATTCCTGAGTCGCTCGGCAAGCCAGGAGGCACTGACATATTTCGGGAAATATGCGTATGCTATTGATCCTGCGGAATTTGTCACGCCAGGTCTGTCAAGTATGGCGACAGTCTCGTCAAAGCCAAGTCCGTTTTCCTGTTTCCCGAATCTGTAGTCTTCCGCGGAAACAATCAGAATTCCGGAGCCGTCGTTGTATTTTATGGCCTCGACCTTGGCTTTGTCTCCGGATATCTGTTCCGACCTGACCGCTGACTGGAAGTATGCAACAAGCTCATACGGATCCGCGTTTTTCAAGACATACGCCTTCGTCAATATGTTTGGGTTGTTGGTCGAGGAGACCAGGTGCAGGCTTTTTGTGTCGTCCTTGACATCAATCCTGAGATGTGTCTGGATCTGGCTTCCGTTTGGAGCGGCTGTCGGAGTCGCTATGCCGCTCACATTATCTCCCGCCTTCAATGCGAAGGGTAAAGCGGCCAGCGAACTGAATAATATTGTCTTGGCTATTTTATTTTTCATTTTGTGTATCATCCTTTCTTTAGATGGTCAATTTTCTTTTGTTGATTCGATAAGTTGTTTTGCAGTGACGGTTTTCCCCGTCCACTCCGAGTAGTTCTCAGTCGGAGTGATGGGTCTTGCGGAAACTGTGACATACACCCTTGTTTTCGCTTTTGAGTTTTCAACCGCGCCGAATATATATTTCAGAACCGGTATGTCTCCCAGGAACGGTATTCCGTTGTACTGGCTCACTTCGTGCTCCCTTGAATAGATTCCAAGAATCTTTTCCATCCCTGTCGCAAGAGTCAGCCACGACCTGAAATTGCTGACATTCTGGACGGGAGTCCCCCTGCTTGTCTCTTCGACTGTGTCAAGGATGTTCAGTTCCCATCCGAACTCAAGGGCTGCGGCTTTGTCGCCGGTTTCGCCTGTGAAATTGATTGTCGGCCTTCTCAGATAAAAGTAGAAGTCTACGGGTACCTGGTTTATGGACACGGCCTGATCCTTGTCCTTCTGGATATTCTGATAGTTCGGCGTAAATCTTATCCTGTATTTCGCCTGCACGAAATTATTTATGCCCGGATCATGGGTATAATCGTTCACGATTGTGAGAGCTCCGGATGTCGAGACCTTCGCCTTTCCTTTCTGGGCGAGAAACCTGACGAAACTCGCGTCAATGTTAGGGGCGACCATGAATCCTCCCCACGAATGCGCGGCCGTTCCCGCAATATTTGTGAGATTCGCAGGATTGGACACGCTGGTGAATGACTTGATATTCGTAAAATCCCAGTTCGCATTGAAAATATTTGCGCCGGGGCCGTTCTTCCAGCTAAGATAGTCAATGCCAAGCTCCTTGACATCATTCTCGTTTAGCTCATAGACATTCAACGTCAGCTCCACCTGCGGCACGGGGCGGTCGAACGCCTGATACCATTTCAAGGCGAGTTCAGCCTTTGCCTTCGTATCCTTCCAGTAGAAAAGATTGCTTGCGCTGTCAAAGAAATAGGAGCCGTCGGCGCTTCCAACTGTCGAGCCTATCGGCAGCATGTCGATTGACGCCCTGTGCTTCGGGCTATAGACGAATTTCGTTATTCCTGTACTCTGCACCACGGAATTCTTTTCGTCCTTCAACCCGTTTGGCCTGTCCAGCTTCTCCACGAGATCGTCAATGTATGGAACAAGGGCAGCCGGCATGTTCACAACAAGGAGTTGCCGCCTGTTCGCCTTGTCGTTCATGCGCTCGATGCTTGACTCCTTGTAGTAGCGCTTGACGGCGCCGAGCACCCACGGGGTTATGTCCGCAGCCAAGGTGTT
>JBAYFV010000100.1:0-11017 GCA_041666985.1 Victivallales bacterium | reverse complement strand
CCTGCAGTTTTCCAAAATTTAAGCGTTCAGCCATAGTTCACCCGCACAGATTGTTAGTATGTCATTTACACGAAAAAACGGAGACGATATCTCCGACCATGAGAAGCACAGATTAATAAAACATAAACGTGACGGAGATTAACTCTCCGCCACGGTTATGTGAAAAAAATCAATACCTATTTCAGTTCGACTTTTGCGCCTGCGCCTTCAAGCTGCGTTTTGATTTTGGCGGCTTCGTCTTTGTTAACGCCTTCCTTGACGGGCTTGGGTGCGCCTTCTACAAGGTCTTTGGCTTCCTTAAGTCCAAGTCCGGTGATTGTCCTGACTTCCTTGATGACTTTGATCTTGTCAGCGCCGAAGTTTACGAGAATTACCGAGAATTCTGTCTTCTCTTCAGCTGCTGCAGCCGGAGCTGCCGCTACTGCCGCTGCTGCGGCAACCGGGGCTGCGGCTGTTACACCGAGGCGGGTTTCAAGAGCTTTTACAAGCTTTGAAAGTTCGAGCACCGTAAGGTTTTCGACGTAGGAGATGAACTGATCCATTTCCTTTGATACTTCAACTTTTACTTCGTCTGACATTTTGGGAACCTCCATATTTAATATTAATTGGTTTTATCTTTTTTATCTTTAAATGCATTTATCAGATTGACGATTTCTGTCGCTTTCATGTCCAGTATTGTCACCAGATTCCTTGAGGGAGCGAGCAGTACGCCGAGCAGCTGCGCCCTGAGTACTTCGCGCGAAGGCAGATCGGCCAACGCGGCAACATCGTTCTTCCCGAGAACAGAACCCTCGAGATATCCGGCTTTAGCCTTGACAGGTTCATGGGTTTTTGCAAAACCCAGAAGAGTCTTAGCCACCGCGCCGGCGTCGCCTTTTCCTGAAACGACGGCCGTGTCACCGATAATTTTCAGTTCAGACAGTCCCTTTATGCCTTTCTGTTCAGCCGCCTTCCTGATGAGACGGTTTTTCAGCACATGGCATTCCGCGTTGTGCTTGGAAAGAGAATCGCGAAGTTCGGAAAAATCACGAACCGTGAGACCCTTGTACGACATAAGGAACACATAGTCGGATTTTTCGAGTGTGTTTCCGATTTCATTTAAAAGCTGTATTTTTTCAACTCTCATGATACCACCTTAGAAAATTCGTTAATATCAACTCTGATTCCGGGGCTCATCGTTGAAGAAATCGTGCAGCTTTCAATGTAAACACCCTTTGCGGCCGCCGGTTTGGCGCGGATTATCGCGTGGATTACAGACTCGCAGTTTTCGGCTATGTCTTCTTTTTTGAATGACAACTTGCCGACAGGCGCATGGATGCATGCGCCTTTGTCGATTCTGAATTCAACCCTTCCCGCCTTGGCCTCTTTCACCGCGACATCAACCTGTTCGGTCACTGTCCCGGTTTTGGGATTTGGCATGAGTCCCTTAGGCCCGAGTACTTTACCGAGCGTCCTCACCTGGTTCATCGCCGAAGGCGTGGATATAAGAACATCGAAGTCCAGCCATCCACCCTTTATTTTCGCTATGATTTCTTCAAAGCCGACATGATCCGCACCGGCCGCCTTAGCCTTGTTGGCGGCTTCGCCGTCAGCTATGACAACAATGCGCACTTTTTTTCCGGTTCCCTTCGGGAGGGCAACGGCACCTCTGACATTCTGGTCAGAATGCTTCGGATCAATGCCGAGTTTGAATGCAAGATCCACGGTTTCATCGAATTTAGCCTTAGGAAGTGAGGCAAGCAGGTCTATCGCCTTTTTAAGGGGTAATTTGACATCCTTGTTCACCTTTTCGGATTTGACAATATATGATTTGCTTCTTTTACGCATCGATCACCTCAATACCCATGCTGCGTGCAGTTCCTTCAATAATCCGCATGGCCGCCGCTTCGGTTCTTGCGTTGAGATCCTGCATCTTGGTTTTTGCAATCTCCCTGATCTGGAGTCTCGTGATTTTTCCGGCGCTTTCCCTTCCCGGAGTTTTTGATCCGGATGCGAGATTCGCGGCCTTCTTGATGAGAATAGGAGCCGGAGGCGTCTTTGTTATGAATGTGAATGACTTGTCCTGATAGACCGTGATGATCACAGGAAGAATCATTCCGGCCTGGGACTGGGTGGCAGCATTGTACTTCTTACAGAATTCCATGATATTAACTCCGGCCTGTCCAAGGGCTGGACCGACAGGGGGCGCGGGATTAGCGGCGCCGGCTGGAATCTGCAGTTTAATCTGCCCGACTACTTTTTTTGCCATGTTGTTCTCCTATTCATGCTGTGGTCCGAAACGGCAGGTCTTCTTCCACACCGCACGAATTAGTGTTTATATAAAAATTGAACGGATATTACTCTCGCTCAACCTGCCAATATTCAACTTCTACCGGGGTGGAACGTCCGAAAATGGAAACAAGCAACTTCAATTTTCCGCGTTCCTGATCAATTTCCTCGATGACTCCTTCGAAATTTTCGAAAGCTCCGTCCTTGATCTTGACATTCTCTCCGACATCATAATTTATTTTAGGAGTGATCTTGTCTTCGGTCTCGGTAACCTGCCTCATGAGATCTTCCACTTCGGGAGGGGTAAGCGGTATTGGACGGTTGCCGCTTCCAACGATGCCTATCACTCCCTGGGTTTCGCGTATGAAATACCAGGCTTCCTCATCGACCTTTTTTGTTTCCGGATTATAAAGATCCATCCTTACAAGGATGTATCCGGGAAAATATTTGCGTGCGGTGGTTGTCTTTTTCCCCTGTCTTACTTCTGAGATCTTTTCCATGGGGACAAGAACTTCATAGACACCCAGCGTCTCGCCTTTTGCGAGATGTTTCTCGATAGATTCCTTTACCTTGTTTTCATGTCCAGACAGCGTGTGGACAACAAACCACTGTCCCGGTTTCTGTTCAGCCATTGGCGTATACCCCGAAAATAAAGTTACATTGTGAGAAAACTTATAACCTTCATGCTGATAAGATCGACAAGTGCGACAAAACCCGCGAGGATAAGCACTGTGATTATAACGAGAACTGTCGACTCAAACAGCTGAGACCTTTCGGGCCAGCTGCATTTCTTCAGTTCATTGATGGTATCGTTAATGAACAACCTTGCTTTTGTTAGCCAGTTACCCATATCAGTTGAAGTTTCCTTTAAAATTTATAAACAATTATTTTATTCTTGGCAGGTGAGACAGGAATCGAACCTGCGACCTGCGGTTTTGGAGACCGCCGCTCTACCAATTGAGCTACTCACCTAAATTAAAGAAATCACTTGATTTCCCGGTGGAGCGTGTGTTTTCGCTCAGATTTGCAGAACTTCTTTTTTTCAAGCCTTCCCGGAGTATTGCGTTTCTCTTTCCTAGTGGTGTAATTGCGATTCTTACACTCTGTGCATGCCAGTGTTATGATTTCACGCGCCATAAAATTTCACCTGTTTCTCTTTATATGAGCGACCCGAACAGCCCGTGTGAGCTGATCGGGGTCGCGTATTTCCCAAATATTTCTAGAATTAAATTATTCGATGATTTCTGTTACTCGTCCGGATGCGACTGTACGCCCGCCTTCGCGTATTGCGAAACGGAGCGTCTTCTCCATTGCGATCGGGCATATGAGCTCGACCAATACGGAGGTGTTGTCTCCGGGCATTATCATTTCCGTTCCGGCATTGAGGGAAATCGTTCCGGTCACGTCAGTTGTACGGAAGTAGAACTGGGGACGGTAGTTTGTGAAGAAAGGAGTGTGGCGTCCACCCTCTTCCTTGCTCAGGACATAGATTTCCGCCTTGAACTTCTTGTGTGGGGTGATTGAACCCGGTTTGGCGAGAACCTGCCCTCTCTGTACGTCTTCTTTCTTCGTATTGCGGAGGAGGCATCCGAGATTGTCGCCGGCCTGTCCGCCTTCCTTGAGTTCCTTTCGGAACATCTCAACGCCGGTTACTGTCGTCTTGACCGTGGGTGCGATTCCGATGATTTCAACTTCGTCACCGGTTTTCACCCTGCCGCGTTCCACACGACCTGTCACAACAGTTCCGCGGCCTTCGATTGAGAACACGTCTTCAATTGAAAGGAGGAACGGCAGATCTATTTCACGGACAGGTTCCGGAATGTATGAGTCGATGGCGTCCATCAGATCCTGGATGCATTTCGCGTCTGCATGATCCGGAGTGGGTGCGGCGATCGCCTTGGTGGCCGAACCGCGGATGATCGGGGTCGTGTCGCCGGAGAATCCGTATTTTGTAAGAAGATCCCTGACTTCCATTTCAACAAGGCCGAGAAGTTCTTCATCGTCGACAAGGTCAACCTTGTTAAGGAATACTACGAGCGCAGGAACACCGACCTGGCGTGCGAGGAGGATATGCTCACGGGTCTGGGGCATCGGGCCGTCAACTGCACTGACGACAAGAATTGCACCGTCCATCTGGGCGGCACCTGTGATCATGTTCTTCACATAGTCGGCATGTCCGGGGCAGTCAACGTGGGCATAGTGGCGTTTTACGCTCTGATACTCAACATGCGATGTTGCGATTGTAAGAATCTTCGTGGAATCACGACGACCCTGTTTTTCAGACGCCTTAGCAACTTCATCATAGGGAATGTAGGTTGAGAGACCTTTGTCATGCTGCACTTTTGTAATTGCAGCTGTCAATGTTGTCTTGCCATGATCAACGTGACCAATGGTTCCTACGTTCACATGCGGTTTCGACCTTACAAATGCTTCTTTTGCCATTATCAACCTCCCGGTATATTTACCTTAAAATATATTTCTCTGTCTATTTAAATTAATCTCAATTATCACTTACGCTTAATGTCACATCCTGCCGGTCTGCTTTTATATGGAGCCAACAACCGGGATCGAACCGGTGACCTCGTCCTTACCAAGGACGTGCTCTACCAACTGAGCTATGTTGGCACCGGTCTGCAATTGCGCGATAAAACGCAAAAAACAAAGCGGGCATTAAAAGTATGTCGAAATCCGCGTATGTCAACCGACCGGAAGAAAAAAAATGAAAAAATTTCGACAACTGACACCGATCCTGCTGAAGACGGGAGCGAACACATTCAAATTTCAATAAAACCAACAATGTGATAAGTTGGTGCTCGGGGTGGGACTTGAACCCACACGGATTGCTCCACATGCCCCTCAAACATGCGTGTCTGCCATTTCACCACCCGAGCATTAAATCGAAATAAATTTGGACGGGTAATCTAATATACCATAATGCTATTGCAAACTAAATTTTATTATTTTTATGAATTTGCCTGAATGTCTCTTTGGATATATGTTTACTTAAGATGCTTCCTGATTTCGTCTGCGCTCACGATAAGACGCTTGAGCGCAGAAAGCAATCGCGTTCCATCCATTATATTCTAAAAGGCGGGTTTAAGATGATTTTCATAACGGACAGGATTTCCATAGCCGAAAACGAGATTGAGGAAAGATTTGTGCGGGCATCCGGTCCGGGCGGGCAGAATGTCAACAAGGTCTCCACCGCAGTCCAGCTCAGGTTTAATGTTGTCAAATCCCCGTCCATTCCCTTTGATGTGAAGTCAAGGATGATCCGCCTGTTCAGGAATAAAATAAATAATGACGGCTTTATTGTCATCATTTCCGACAGGTTCCGTACACAGCTCCAGAACAGGGAGGACGCGCAGCGCAAGCTCGCGGAATTTGTAAAAAGCGCCACCGTTGTGCCTAAATTCCGCAGAAAAACAAAAGCGACCTATTCGTCAAAACAAAAACGCATGGAATCCAAACGTAAAAATTCTGACGTTAAAAAACACAGACGCGTCCATGACGGCGATTAATGAAATCCCTATCGCATAAATCAATAGCAGGAGTGCGCCCCGAATGATCCTCTTATTTTAGGCCAATCATCACAGTATTTCGATTGCCTGGATGATGGCGTCATTCCCTCCGGACGAGACATTCCCGGCCTGTCAAGCCACAACTCTGCGAACTTCAACCCTTTTATCAAAATACGACCGTTATTGCCTTGTATTATCCATTGCAATCCTGTTTTTAGGCTTGATATTTAGATGTTATTGTCGTATTATTGCCTTGCATTTCATGTTTAACAGACAGTTGGTCTAGCATTGCCAGGGAGTACAGGATGAAAAGAAAAATAGACAGACATTTAGATGCCTGGCGGATCTCAAAAAACAGAAAACCGCTGCTGGTTCGTGGAGCAAGGCAGGTAGGTAAAACTTATTCCGTCCGGAACCAGGGGGGGAATTTCGAGCATTATCTTGAAGTGAACTTCGAGGAGGAAAAAGACATCCGGAAGATTTTCGAAGGTTCCCTGAATCCAGATATGATAGTTGAAAAATTGTCAGCATTTTATAAGGTTCCTGTCCTGCCTGGAAAGACATTGTTGTTCCTGGATGAAATCCAGGCTTGCCCGCAGGCAATAAGCTCATTGCGTTTTTTTCATGAAAAAAAGCCGGATCTCCATATAATCGCAGCAGGCTCCCTTCTGGAATTCGCACTGGAATCCCTTCCTTCCCTCGGAGTTGGAAGGCTCAGTTCCCTCTTCATGTTCCCGATGAGTTTCCATGAATTCCTGAATTCCGCAGGTGATGAGGCGCTTGCAAGGGCCGTGTCTGCCGCAGACTTCAACACGCCGCTTGAAGCCGCCTTCCACAACAGGCTCATTGACAGGCTCAGGACGTTCTTCATAATCGGGGGAATGCCGGAGGTTGTCCAGAACTACATCCTGACCGGAGATCTGCTGAAATGCCAGAATATCCTGGATCAGCTTCTGACCACTTTCATTGACGACTTCGCCAAGTATAAAAAACGCGCGCCAGTGGCACGTCTCGAAGAGGTATTCAGGGCTATCTCCTTTCAGGCAGGTCAGAAGTTCAAATATTCAAAGATTGATCCGGTGGTCTCCTCCGCAGTTTTAAAGGACGCGCTGGAACTTTTAGTCAAGGCCGGACTTGCCTATAAAATCCATCACTCTTCAGCGCAGGGGATCCCTCTTGGCGCCCAAATTGATCCAGGAAAATTCAAGGTCGCATTATTTGACATAGGGATGCATCAGCGGCTGCTTGGGCTGGATCTGTCGAATATCATCGTAGCCGATGATCTGGATTCCATCAATGCCGGCAATATTGCTGAAATCTTCACTGCGCTCGAAATCCTCTCCTATGGCAATCCTGAAACAAGAAACCAGCTGTTCTACTGGCATCGTGAATCCAGAAGCAGCAATGCCGAAGTAGATTACATCCTTCAAAAAGGCAGACAGATCATCCCTTTGGAGGTCAAGGCGGGAACCAAAGGGCAGATGCAGAGCATGAGGCGGTTCATGGCCGAAAGGGATTCGGAATATGGAATCCGTATTTCCCTGGAGAACTTCTCCTGTTTCGACAAAATCAAAGTCCTGCCATTGTATGCCATATACAAACTATTTGAACAGGAACGCCAGCCCTTGGAGGAATGAGTTTTTCAATATTTCCAATCATCACAGTATTTCGATTGCCTGGATGATGGCGTCATTCCCTCCGGACGAGACAATCCTGACACTGATGAAGCCGTCCTTGCCGGGTGCGACATCCGCAACGCGGATTCCAGTCGCCATCGCCAGCTCCCCGGCGGCCTGCGCCGGATCCCAACCCCGCTTGACAACCCGTCCGTTGACGGATATGTCCATCGGGCGCGCTCCCGGCCTGTCAAGCCACAACTCCGCGAACTTCAACTGGATCGTATAGAGCCCGTCCGGGAGGGAGACTTTATAGACGATCTGTTTGCCGGAACGCGCAGTCCGGTAGAGTCCCTGATCCCAGATCGTCGGTGTCGCCAGCTTGACCTCGGCATCAGACTTGAGCGTTGCACCGTCCTCATAGTGGGCGTCGGCAAGCCACTCGTCGGTGTTCCAGTCAACAAAACTGGACTCGGAGCCGCAATTAATTCTGACAGCTGGTCTCAACCCCGGCAGAATCTCAATCGCGCGGATCAACGCCTTGCAAGATTTCTTGAGGGGCCCGGACGCGCCTTTGAATCGCAGGTTTATGCAGTCGGAGGCATCTGGAACGATGTTGTGGAAGGTTTTTTCGCAGCTATTGCCGACACTTCGCATCGCATGGCATACGTCAAAGCCCTCAAGAATCCTCTGTCCGTTGACGCTGACATCCATCGGACGCTCGTAAAACCATTTTGTGTCAGTCTCGGCGAACTTCAGACGCAATGAATACATTCCAGGCTTGACCGGTATCCGATAGGAGAACTCATCCCCTTCGCGTCCGGTCTGGTAGAGTTCGGCGTCCCCGGCGGTGGGCTGTGCGTTCTCGATGACCCCCTTGGAACTGACCGCCGCACCTCCGTCGTGAGAATGATCCCTCGACCAGACATTTCCTGTCTTGTCGGTGTAATCAACAGTGCTCCCGCAGGATATCCGGACAACTGAATTCCCGGCTGCGGCGGCCCCTGTCGCGCCATCGCAGGTAATCTTTGGCATCCATGATATGATGTCGTTGTCCGGGTCGCCTCCCTTTCCAAGCACAAACCGCAGAACATCGCCGGACTTCACATCCAGCGTCAGATCATGAGTGGCTCCGTCAAGGTCGCCAAGTGCCAGTTCGGCCTGCCAAAACCGATTTATCCCATGAAGGATTTCAACGTGGAGTTTTTCGGATCCCAAGTCCTTCCTGAAGCACTCCTTCATCGCCCGGCCAAGTATTCTGATGCGCCCTGCGCACTGCGCAGTCCAAGTCCTGACGCACAAGACATTTTTAGAAGCCCTCTGCCAGCCGCGTCCAATGCGGGCGTCTCCGGCAGTCTCCCAATAGCCTTCGATGCCTCCCCGCTGATTTGGGGTGCCTCCATCTACATCGGCCGCAGGATTCTTGACTGGCGGGACGAACTCCATAGGGGCGAACAGCTTTCCATCGGACGAAGTTTCTGCGCCCCAGCCGTCACGCCCCTGTCTGCCAAAATGTCCGCCAAGTCCGTGATAGGAAAGATTTTCCCCCTTGACAATTTCGGCATCCTTCCATGGACCGGGAATGCCATTGCCGCCAACGGCTCGGACTGAATATCCGGAGTCCGGGTTCCATCCCTCCGAATGGTCGAAATAATAACAGCCGATGCCGACCTTCCCCAGGACGCTCCCGTTGCGCCGCACTTCATAATAGCTGATCCAATTGCCTTCTCCGGCGGCCGTCCAGTAAAGGCCGACTCCGGAATGTCCGATGTTCGTCTCAAAACGCTTGAGGATCCGTCCAACCGTTGCCGACGGGGTTTTGTCATGTAATGCGCCAGGGCGATCCGGCAAGCCGAGATAGATCAATTCGCCCGGATTCTGATTTATTATCTGGATTCCCTTCTCCATCAAGTCGGAACCGCTGCGGATGACGGTTCCCGTTTCGGAGTCGAAGCCGACGGTGTATTCATGCTCCGGAATAAGGCCGCGCGGATAGATCACAACATCGCGTTCGGCGCGATGCTTCAGGATTATCAGCGATTTCGTGCGCTCATGGTTGGAACGCTGAAAATAGTAATGTTCCCTGTCTCCATCCACGAGCGGATGGAAGACGTAGCTCCAGCGTCCGGCAACGCCTTCGCGCAACAGATAGTGGTAGAGCTCCATGACGTTCCGGCGGAGCAGCTCCATGTCTGCCTTGTCATCGACCCCCCAGCCCCAGTTCGGAACCAGGGAGAGCATATGCCTGGATGTCTCAGAGTTGTAGCGCAGCTTCCTGGCGATTGGCTCAAGTATGTCAACCCATTTGTCCGGCGTGTCGAGATATGAGAAATAATAATTAACTTCGTCTCCGCGGCCAAAATCAGAAAGATAGTTCAGGTCGGCAAGACGCTGTATCCCGTAGGTGTGGGCGTAGGCGCTGCCACCGCAGCAAGTGTGGAAGGACGCTTTCGGATTCCGATCGAGAAATCCCTGGATGTTTGAACGGAACGCGGTTTCGGATTCGGGGCTGAATCCTCCCACTCCGTCGGTTCGCCACTGAAAGTTGCCCCATGCCGCCACCTTGGCATCCATGACGCCCGCAGAGGGACGCCCGCAGAACCATGCAAGCCACTTGGCTCCCATTTTTCCAAGGAAGCGTTGCGTCAGCGAGAAATCCGGGCCGTCGTAATTGAGATTGAAGACCGAGCCATAGTTGTCCGGAACCGGGAACGTGGGATACTTGGCCCACCCGGCATCGTCCCATACCATGTCGATTCCGGTCTCGCGGATGTAGTCTGCTCCGGCCATGTCGAGTCCCGCCAGGCGGTAGGCGAACTGCTCCTGCAGATTGCCGCAGGAGAAGACCCACGGAACCGGATACTGCGTCCGGGCATAATAATCCGGATTCGTGTAGTCCCAGAGATATTGGTACTGCCAATCGTAGATGCGCATCCCCATGCCGTCAAGGCCGCCGGTAAAAACGCCGGTGGTGATCGGCGGCAGTTCGACTTTGTCGCCGGGCTTGAGTGTCCGCCCCGCATACGAGAGCAGGTTTACGGCCAGGAGTGCTGTGGAGCCAGAAGACTTGACCGTCATGTTCCAGTCGCAAAGCGATTCCGAGGACACGAAAAGACCGTCACTGTCGGACGCGCCGCGCTCCATCGCCATCCACGGCACATATTTTTTAGTCCGGTCGCCGGTGATGGAGTTATGATAGTCCTTCCCAAGTTCGGCTCGCCTCATGACGCCCTGTGTCGGATCGTTTGTTGCGCCGGTCATCCAACTGTTGGTCCATGCCTTGGACTTGGCTTTGCGGAGGTTCAGGAAGAATGGAGAAGGTGATTGGACGGTGAAGTCATCTGTTCCAGTGTTTTCAATCTCCATCCAGTGCTGGATGATCGAGGTGCCGGGATACGCCATTATGTGCAAGTGGACTCGCAACGACTTGTCCTTCAGCGTCAGGTCAAGTTGGGCGGCAGGATGTCCGCCCGCCACGACCTCGTGGCTCTCCCCCTTCTGCAATGTCCATTTCACATGAGAGGCAGAATAGGCTTTCCCCGCAGCCTTTTGCATGCGCTGTATTGAAACCTCGATGTCGCCGTGGCTGCTGGCGACCAAGGAGCCGCCGAT
>JBAYFV010000099.1:0-11035 GCA_041666985.1 Victivallales bacterium | reverse complement strand
CCGTACGAACGCAGGTTTATCAGATCCTCGAGACAGGATTTTATGCCGTCCATCCTGTCGTTCACAAACGCGTCGGCTTTCCGGACATCAAGGCCTATGCTTTTGAACGAGGCGTTTATTTCAAACATTTTCCTGCGGAGGCTCTCGAGATTATTGCCCCAGGAGGTGTCGCCCTCTGCGAACTTCGCATAAACTCCGGGCACTCCGGTTTTCTTATGCTCAAGAAGGTCGTCAGTGATTCCGGCATAGGCGGAGACGACAAAAATCCTGTTGTAAAGCTCCCTGCCTTTGCGCTTTCCTATGATGATGTTGTCCATCACATCCTTGAACTGCGACATGGAAGTTCCGCCTATCTTCTCAACAGTGTGCTTTCCTTTCATTTTAATCTCCCTGTTAATTTTTCCGGGACGGAAAAATTTTCTTGCTGTTTTTTTAATCATCAAATGTCTTCCACGTGTATCAGGGTGATATTGTTTCTGACGCAGTCGAGTTTCTCCATTTCGGAAACAGCGTCGTTGAGCGACTGCTCCTTTGCCAGGTGGGTCATAATCAGGAGTGAAACATTGTCCGCGGACTGGCCTTCCAGCTGTCTTAAACTGGATATGCTTATCCCCTTGTTTCCAATCACGGCTGAAATCTTGGCGACAACGCCGGGCTTGTCAACCACCTGTATCCGCATATAATATCTGGACATGATTTCGTTCATCGGGAGGATATGGCGGAACTGCCTGCCGATAGTGAAGGCCGGAATACGCCTGTGCGAACCGAATTTCAGGTTAAGCGCGACATCTACAAGATCGGCTACAACCGCGCTTGCGGTTGCATTGCGGCCGGCGCCGCGACCGTAGAAAAGAGTTTCCCCGACAGGACTTCCCTTCACCATCACACCGTTGAAAACGTCCGAGATGTTTGCGAGCAGGGAACCCGCCGGAATAAGCGTCGGATGGACGCGGATTTCGACATCGGCATCCTCCTGCTTGATTATCCCCAGGAGCTTCAGCCTGTAGCCGAGTTCGGCGGCGAAACCGATGTCGCAGAGGGAAACCCCCCTGATTCCCTGAACATGAACAGGCTTCATCCCGAACCACTCGCCGTAGGCGAGGGATGCGAGAATCGCAGTCTTGTGGGCGGTGTCAATCCCGTCAATATCGAAAGACGGATTGGATTCGGCATAACCCAGCTTCTGCGCCTCCTTGAGAACTTCTTCGAAACCGATGCGCTCTTTTTCCATCTTTGTGAGAATATAATTGCAGGTGCCGTTCATTATGCCGACAATCTTCTGTATTTTGTTGGCGACAAGACCTTCCTTGAGCGCTTTGATTATCGGTATTCCGCCGCAAACGCTGGCCTCGTAATAAATGTCGGCCTTGGATTTTTCAGCTGCGGCAAAAATCTCCTCGCCGTGCTCGGCAAGAAGAGCCTTGTTCGCAGTGACAACCGGTTTCCCCTTCTTCAGTGCCGCGAGAATGAACTCCTTCGCCTTGGTCGTCCCTCCGACAAGTTCAACGACAACATCCACCTCGTCAATGAGTTTTATCGCGTCGGTGGTGAGGACATCCCTGGGGACATTGACCTTGCGGTCGGTCTTCACATCAAGATCGGCAATCCTTGAAAGAACAAGTTTCACACCTGTCCTGCGGGAGATGACATCCCCGTTTTCAAGGAGGCATGACACTACCCCGGCCCCTACGGTCCCGAAGCCTATAATTCCTATTTTCACTTCTCTCACTGTCAATTTCCAGTCTGTTGGGTTGGCTAAAAGAACTCCTAATATAGCCGTAGATTTACAGGATTTACAGTATGAGTCTGAAATTAATCGTGCCTAATAGTTTTCCCGAAAAACCATAACCACCTCAGGTGAGGGAAAGATTTCCGACTATTTTCATGACAGTCCCGTCACGCACCACCTTAAGGTTTTTCCCGGGGAATTCATCAGGCAGACGCCTGTTCAGGATATTTTCGACAATTGATTCCGATTCAATTCTCAGGTTTTCCGGAATTTGGCTCAATGTCGCCCACCTCACCTCGACAGCATATCCCTCCCCATAGGCTGATCCCAGTCCGGTGGAATAGGCGGCTCCGACATCAAAAAGCCCGTCACTTTCCGGGCTCGACGTGCTGCCATGTCGTGCCCTGACCGGATTGCGCGGGAAAAAACTGCCGTATTTCTCTTCAAGGACAGCGTCTATTTCCTTGAAGATTTTCCTCAGCTTCCCCTCCCATGTTTCAAGTTCGGTCGCCATAGTATCTTTTTCCTCAGGCCTTTTTATGGTTTTTCATTCCGGATCCACTACCGGTTTGTCTGGCTTTCCGCTAATCAGGGAGTTTGGATTCCTTTCAAGGTAGTCCAGGAGATCCTTTGCGGACTTCAGCGTATTTTTCAGGTCATTCATATCGTTTTTCAGTTCAGCCCTGAGCGCGTCGAGGTTTTTAACAGCGGTGTTCGAGTTGTCTAGCAGATTCCTGGCTTTCTCCGATGTTTCGGCCATTTTGGCGTTCTTCAGCTCGCTGCTGGATTCCTCGGCAAGTTTCTCAATGGCGTCAAGAGTCGAGTTGAAATTGTCAAAAGTCTTCTGGACGCTCTGCGTCATTTCCTCCAGGTGTTTTTTGTCCAGCACGTCTTTGACCCTGAGAATCAGTTCGTCGAGATTTGAGCTGATTGACTCAACTTCCTTCACAATCCTCCTGAAATCCTGTTCATTCATGATGTTGTTGGCCTTTTCCAGGAAGGCGTTCATCTGATCCGACACCCTTTTGAGATCCATCTGGGCAATATTCTCTGTGGCGCGATGGATCTCGTCCATGATGTTTCCAATTGTGACAGTGGGAAGGGAAGGGACATAAGGCGGATGATCTTCCGGAAGCTCGAACTCCTGAGGCGGGTTCTTGTTCGGATCGAACACTGCAATCTCCACAAACAGGTTCCCGGTTATGTCACCGTACATGAGCTGGCAGCGAAGCCCCTTTTTCACGTGTTCGGACATGCTCTCGCTGAAAACGTCCAGGACCTGCTGCCGCGACATGTGCTTCAGTTCGCTGTCTTGAATAAGCTTCTTTGAAGTCGCCTTGGCAAAAGCATCCTTGTCGAATTTCATAAAGATATATATCTGCCCCATGTCCGGGCTGAGCTGGACTTTTGCAACACTTCCGATGGTGACACCTTTGATCTTGACCTTGGCGCCCTTCTCAAGCCCCTGCACGGAGGCGGTCACGACTGTCATGAAATCATATGTCTGCCTGAAATATTTGAATGTGCCCAGGGAGATAAGGCCTATGATAAAAATGATGAATGCTGTTACTGCAAAGACTCCCACCTTGTATTTATTCCCCAGATTACTCATTGTTCAACCTCTCATGTTTGAACGGTTTAAAAATTTCCTCACCCATTCGTTCGGGCTGTTTTCACGCAATTTCCTGGGATCCCCCTCCTCGACGATTCCCCTTTTTTCCTTGTCAAGGATTATGACCCTGTCCGCAACTGAAAATATGCTGTCAAGCTCGTGTGTCACAATAACCATCGTGCATCCGAGATTTTCCCTGAGATCGAGGATAAGCTTGTCGAGTTCGGCGGAAGATATCGGGTCAAGCCCCGCCGAAGGCTCATCGAAGAACAGGATTTTGGGATCTAGCGCCAGCGCCCTGGCGAGTCCGGCCCTCTTCTTCATCCCGCCGCTTATCTCCGAGGGCAGAAAATGCTCAAATCCCTCCAGCCCGACAAGGCTGAGCTTGAGTTTCGCAACCGAAGAGATCATGTCGGGTGAAAGCTCGGTGAACTCCTTCAACGGCAGCGCCACGTTCTCTTCGAGGGTCAGTGAACTGAAAAGGGCGCCCGACTGATAGAGGACACCAAACTTCCGCGACAGATCCACCTTGACCTGTTCGGAGGAATTCACCATGCTTGCCCCGCTTATGATTATGTCACCTGAAATCGGCTCATCGAGTCCGATGATATGTTTGAGCACCGTGCTTTTGCCGCAGCCGGAACCGCCGAGAATGACGAATATCTCGCCCTCGTAGACAGTGAAATTCAGTTTTTCCAGAACTACGAAGTCCCCGTACCCGACAGTCAGATTGCGGATTTCGAGAACCGGAGTTTTACTTATATCAGCCATTTTAGTTTCTTTAATTTACAAATTCATTTTACATCGAACACTCAACATCGGACTTCCAACTTCGAATGAAAAGTTGAATGTTGGACGTTCAAATTTAATTGCTGGCAAAGCCCGCCTAATAATTCACCCCGAACACTCCGAGAATCTGCGGAAGGAAAAACGTCACAAAAAAGTCGGCGACAATGACAAGGAAAATGCCGCTGACAACCGATGACGTGGCCGCCTTTCCCACACCTTTCGCATCCTTGTCCGCCTCGAATCCCCGGAAACAGCCTACGGCTGCGATTATGATTGCGAAAATGAAACCTTTTATGAGAGTCTCCCCTATGTTCCACGGTATGAGCGATTCCAGCGTCCTGTTCATGTACTCGGTTAAAGTCATATCGCTTGTGCTGACCCCGATAATGACTCCCCCTGCTATTCCGCTGATGTCACCTATGAGGACAAGCATGGGAACTACAAGCGTCAGCGCGATGATTTTGGGAATCACGAGGAAGCGCGCCGGCTTGAGCCCCATGGTGTTCATCGCGTCTATCTCCTCGGAGACATTCATGGTGCCGAGCTCGGCGGCATATGCCGAACCTGCACGGCCAATGCAGATCATCGCAACAAGAAGCGGACCCAGTTCCCTTACGATTGCAAGTCCGACAAGATCCGCGACATATATCTGGAGCCCGAATTTCCCCATCTGTGCAATTCCCTGAAAAGCGAGAATCAATCCCATAAGAAAACAGATCATCATCACAATCGGCACGCCGTCCGCACCGCTTTTATCCATGTAGAAAAGGACTTCCTTCAAATCGAGTTTCCGCGGATTCATCACTATGTAGAAAACGGCTTTCACCGTTTCGCCGATGAAACCGGTGAGTTTTTTTGTGTCTTCGCAGAACTTATACATCGCATCTCCTGCGGTGATGAAAACCGACTTGGGTGTTTCCTTCCGGAATTCCTTCGGTGAATAGAGCCCCTCTTCCGTGAATCCGAGTTTTGAGAGTCCATCCTTCAGTTTTTCATCCGACAGATTGAGAAAACTCACAGTGATGTTATTCTTCGAACATAATTCACCGCATCCGATAAGGAAAGTCATGGCCGAATAATTGTTTGTCCTGACACCGCCAAGATCAATGGAGAATTCCGACACCTTCTCCCTTTTCAGGATTTTCCCAACTTCATTCCGGCAGGTCTGCATCTCTTCGAAAGACATCTCCTCCACGGGAAGGGATCTTATTTCAAGCCTGTGATCTTTTACATTCAGAGATATCATGGTTTCAATCCGCATCTTTTGATTTGAGGTAATTTCAAAATTGCCGAAGGTAGGGCGGTTTCTCCGAAACCGCCGCCTCAGAACGGACGGCTCGGAGAGCCATCCCCACCTTGAATTCGTCAATCTTGAAATTGCCTCGATTTAGAAACAAACCCGTCTGCGAGTGATTTTGTTTGCAGGCGAATTTATACGCCGTTATCCGCATATGTAAAGAACGTGCAATAAATTGCACTACTGCCAACAAAAGAAACCTACTTTGCACTCTGTACGTCTCTCGAAAGCTCATCGGATATTTTCCCGAGCGCCGTTTCAACCCCCCTGGCAAAGCTTTCTCCGGTGACTTTTACAACGGGAATCTCCTCCCTGTAGACTTTCTGGACAACAATCACGTCCTTCTGCACCGCCCGGATTGATATTTGCATCATCAGATTGACAGACGCCTTGTTCAGATCGGCTTCAAGCTGCATTATTTCAGCTTTCATGATATAATCTGAAGGTTTTACGGAGGCCTTGTTCTCAAACGAAAGGGTAAAATACTTTTTAACGAGTTCGGAAGGGCTTCCGGCCCAGCGGTTGAATTCGTCTATTTCAATGCGGTTCCCGGAAATCCTGAAGACCATCTTGTCGGAATAAGGCCTGTCGGCGGTAATTTCGGAAACATTGACGCCTATACCGTACTTCTTCTCCGCCTTGCAGTCAAAATCATAATAATTGACACCCCTGTACGGTTCCCTTGAAAAAATACCGCACCCGCAGAGAACCAGCGCAAACAGAACACATGCGAAAACATTTCTCATAGGAAAATCCTCCCCAATCTACTTGTTTAAAAATAAAAACGGTTAATGGAACCGACACCCTCACATCTACTATCAATTAATTTTCCCGGCAACGGAAAAATCTTCTCCGGCAGCATTGCAAACCCTGGATAAAAACTCACCCCCATCTGATCGGCTGTCCGGTGGAGGATGTGACGCAGTTCCAGATAAAGCCCTCAGGGTTTATGTGCTGCCGCTGTTTGGTGGCCAGGGGAATCGGAAGATGGATGAAGCCGTTCCACAATCCTATGATCAGCCCGGTTCTTCCCGCCATCGCCGCATGCACCGCGTTCCTGGCGTACTGGTCGCAGAGAAAGCTGTCCTCCGAATTTGCGTGGACACTCCGGATGATATAGCTCGGATCAATGTATTTCATGTTGACCGAAATCTTCTGCTCCCTGAAATAAGAAACAATCTTCTCCTTTAAAAACACGCCTATGTCGCCAAGAACCACGTTGCCCGACACATCTTTCCCGCTGGCTCCTGAAAGAAGATCCTGCCCCGCCCCTTCGGCTACGGCGATGACCGCGTGCTTGCGGTTGAGTATGCGGCGTTTCAAAGTCTCAAGAAAACCTTTTTCACCTTCAAGTATAAGCGGAATTTCCGGAATGATGGTGAAATTCACATCCTGGCTCGCAATGGTGGCGCTGGCCGCAATGAAACCGGAATCCCTACCCATCAATTTCACAAGGCCGATGCCGTTCGGATAGCTTTTGGCCTCGGTATGCGCACATGTCAGGACATCGTGCGCCATATCGGCCGCAGTTGTGTAACCAAAGGACCGCTTCACATACATGATGTCATTGTCTATTGTCTTCGGAATGCCGACAACGGCTATGTTCAGTCCGCGCTTCTTCACTTCTTCGGTAATCTGCTGCGCGCCGCGCTGGGTGCCGTCACCGCCTACGGCGAAAAGCATGTTGATGTTGTTCTTCACCAGAAAATCAACCATCACCGGGATCGGCTGGTTTCCGCGCGATGATCCGAGGATGGTGCCGCCCACCTGATGTATGCGGTCAACCATGTCCGAATCGAGAAGTATCGGCGCTTCCCCCATGGAGGGATTGAGCCCCTGGTATCCATACCGTATGCCGAAAACTTCCTGAACCCCGTAGGCGTGGTGTAGACAGAGAAACGCTGAGCGTATGACATTGTTGAGCCCCGGACAGAGTCCGCCGCACGTCACTATCGCGGCACGTGTTTTGGCGGGATCGAAGAATATTTTCTCCCGTGGCCCCGCCTTCTCGAAAAGCAGTTCGGAAACAGGCGGGCGGCTGACATCCACTTCATGGCTGAACCTGATCCTTTCCGATTCGGAAACGAAGCCGAAATCCTCCATATCCGCCGGGCTGGCCCTCAAATCCAGAGGTGATTTATATTTGCATTCACCCAGACTGGAAACAGTTGTGTTCTCCATTGTGTTTTCACATTCCTTTATTAATGCCTCATTAATTTTTTTCGTCCGAAAAAAAATTTCATTTCAAATCAGGCTGCTTAGCGCCGGAAACCAGTTCAATCTTCAGCGGTTTCAACGTGTCAATATGAATATCGTGCTGCGGGAAGGAAATGGCTATTCCGTTTTCAGCGAGTCTCTTTTCCATCATATGGCGAATATCGCTCGCAATCCGACGGGTGTCGGTTTCGGAAAGAACATCTATCCAGTAGTTGAGCACAAAAATCATGGCGTTGTCCCCAAAATCCTCAAGCAGAACCTGCGGGGGAGGAGATTTAAGAACCAGCCCGTGCTCGCCTGCAATGCTTAGAAGGATCTCGGCCACTTTTTCCGTAGAACACCCGTACGCCACCCCGACTTTCACATTGAAGCGCGCCTGCCTGTTGGAATGGGTCCAGTTTATTACTTCGTTTTCAAGGAATGTGCTGTTGGGTATGAATATCTCTATGCCGTTCGGATTACGGATCAGGGATGAACGCAGACCGATGCTCGTTACAACGCCGAGGGTTCCCCCGACATCTACGACATCCCCCACCCTCAGGGGTCTTTCAATGAGAATGATGATGCCGCTGATGAAATTCTTCAGGAGATTCTGCATTCCAAACCCGATGCCGATCGCAAGCGCGCCTCCGGCGAAGGCGAAAACCGTCAGCGGGATTTTCGCCGCAACAAGACTGAAAATGGCGAGAACCATAATCAGGAAGAATTTTATCCAGCGGCGTGCGAGTTCCGCAACCGGCTGTTCGACCGAGAAGCGCCTTATGAAGAAGCGGCTGAACAGATAGGCGATGAAACAGCAGACGAAATATCCTATGAAAAGGGTCAGGATAACCTTGGTTATTTTACCTGTCGTTATGCTTCGGCGTCCCACAATCTGCTGTCCGTCAACCGTTATGGTGTCGTCCACGGAAACCACCTCGAAGTTCCACAGTTTTGAACCGAACAAGGACATCCCGGCGAAAAGCTCCTGCATGCGCCCCTGGAAAGAGAGGGATTTCCGGTCGCAATCAAGTGACTCCTTCCATCGCATAAGCAGTCTATGGATTTTTTCCGCAGAATTCAAGGTCCGGCGGTACAGTTCATCCCTCTCCTTGTATGCCTTGAATTTCTCCTTCAAAATCTCGATATTGCCGACATCTCCGGAATTGCCCTGCATACGGTTCTTGTCTTCAGTTACGAGATTTGAAGTAATATCTATCTGGCGTCTGAAATAATCCTGCAGAAGCCCGACCCTTTCCAAATTGACTTTCAGCTTGAGGTAGGATTCCTGGAGTTTTTTGAAATCCTTGACACCGTAGCTGGCAAAACGCATTTCCCATATGCCCCTCTCCATATTGATTACGTCGGAAATCATCCTCAGGACTTCAAGCCTTTTTGCGCTGGTTTCGGCCTGGGCTCCACGAAGTTCAACAAATTCCTGCAATTGTATGATTTTCCCCCTGTCTCCGCTTTTGTCAGCACCCTTATTCTCAGCCGCATTCCGAATGGCGAGTTTAAGTTCCTCACGGGCCTCCTCCAAGGCTTTCTGCTGTTTCGGATAATCAGCTTCAGCATTGCCAGCTTCACTTTTGACATAGTTCTGTTCGATATCCAGAACCGAGATGACGCTGTCAAGATCGTTTTTCGAGAAACGGACGCTGGAAGTGGCAAGGGCGAGCTGTTTTTCCAGGAACTTGAGCTGCTGCTGCCCTTCGGCAATCTCCTCTTCGGAAATCTTACGCCTTATCTCATAATTGGCGATTCTCGCCGCCATAACGCGGCTTTGCAACCTTTGAAATTCAAGCTGCCATGAAAGACGGGCAGAGGAGGACCCCTTGTCGTTTCCAGATTCCATTTTTTCGCTTATCTGCCGGATTTTAGTTTCAAAACCCTTTGATTCATTCCTCGCCTCCTCCACAAGTTTTCCAGAAAGATCCCCGGCTATTTTCGCAGATTCAAGTTTCAAAGCGGCCGACTGGATGGAATCACGTATGTTGTCGGCAAGAAGAACCGAATATGGCGGTTTTTCATTGAACCCCGGCCATGACAAAGTTTCACGGCGTACATCATCCCTCCTTTTCCGGACAGATTCGAGCTCCTCAAAAAGTGTGATGTGGTTCTGATACGTGCGTATAAGCCATCGCATCATCGTATGCCGCTCAATCACCTCGCCGGACGTTGCCCCCGCAGGGATGCTGTTGTTGGATGAAGCGGCAAGCGATTCCTGAAAAGCACGCTCGGCATCCGTTATTTTCTGCCTAAGCTGTTTTATGCTTTCCGCTGTGGACAGTTCGGGTTTATTCTCAGCCGAACCGGATGTTTTATTTGCAGTGCCTGACAGTGGGTTTTTCACCTGCGCCTGGCTGAATGCCGGAGGGCAAAGCAAAAGAAAAAGTGTCAGGAGAAAAACTGGAAAACAGTAAAACTTCATATTCAATAATCTCTTCTTGTTATGTTTAAAACCAATTTGCATTTGAGTTAATCGCCAAATTCTTTCTTCAACGGAGGGCGGGTTTTCCTACCCGCCAAATCTTAACTTAAAAAGGCGGACAGGAAAGTCCGCCCTCCGTTATTTTTCATCGACCAAAGGCAATCTTGCAGCCAAATCAAGGGTTCAACAGGCGGATTCCGGGTTTACCGCCCTCAACTTTGATCCCCGTCTCCAGCGGATGCTTGTCGAGAATTTCAACGAATCCCCTGGCCCACTCATCTACTATCTGCTCGAGATTCCCATAGGCGCTGAAATCCTTGAGGTTTACTATTGCCGACTCCTGCTTTTCGCGGTCTGCAAAAGTCGCGACAACCTTTTTGGACACCCCGTCCAATATCCTGCCTTCGATCGCGACGGACGCCTGGAGAGGACTGTCCGTGGATGCGGATACCGCAGTTCTCGCAGGCGCCATTGCCAACGCCATCAGCCTGAAGCCCCCGACAATCGGAGCCGCCAGGTTTTTCGCCGCCCCCAGAACCGGTTTTCCGGGCACAATCTTAACCAGGGCGAGTTCCAGTATCAGAGTCTTCGCACCCGGCTTGTTGACAAGTTTGTAGTTCTTGCTCCGGGTTATAGCTTTTTTAAAGGCTTTTTCCGTATATTGTGCAAATTCCCTGACGTCGTTGCCCTCCTCATCCATCCAGGTCCTGATGTTCGCCTCCTCCATCCATGTCTTGTCGAGCTGATCCCTTGTATAAACCGGGACAACCATTATCTCATTGTAATTGGAAGCTTTGAAATTCGGATCCTTCCAGGCTTTCTGGACAGGAAGCAGATCATACTTCTGCATCATTTCCGGATTTTTTATAAATCCTGAATCCACCACAGGACTTGCCTTACAACCTGCAAGTACGACGCTCAGAGCAGACAGGAGAAATAGGACGGAGAAAATCCCGCATCCGGTTTTTGATGATTTCGAGT
>JBAYFV010000098.1:0-11076 GCA_041666985.1 Victivallales bacterium | reverse complement strand
TTTCAAATGAAGAAAAATTCCAAACTAATAAAAAAACAATATAAGAACATGCCTTGCGGCATTGACTACGAACAAATTAAGATTCGTTTTTGTTGGTAGTTAAGCCCGCAAGGGCTGTTCTTTCCTTTGTTTTATGAATCTGTTTGAAATTTGGAATTTATTTTGGTATTAAAAGTTGCGGCCCTTTGGCCGCCTAATTTAAGTTTCTTATTGATAAAACTGCGGCCACCGCAGTAGGCCGCTGTATTCTGACTGCCATGCGGCGCATCCGTATTTCCAAAGTGTTGTCAATCAGCTGGTTATCCGATTAGAAATTCCTGGAAACGACAAGGCGGTCAAACGGAATAAAGTGGTGCGCCCGTAGGGATTTGAACCCCAAACCTTCTGGTCCGTAGCCAGACGCTCTATCCAGTTGAGCTACGGGCGCATAAAAAGAAGACAAAATCTTTTCGTTAAAGGCCAATACAATAATTTTATAATCGGCATCTTCAAGCGGCTTTCCGATAAAAAACCGGATATATCTGCTTGCTATTGGCACCCTTGATGATATAATACACCCCTTTTCGTCCCCGCAGAAGGGCTTTGACTCTTCCGGGAATAATTTAACCAAGGCATTCTTCCGGGATAAAAACAACCCCAGGCAAAGATGTCGGAAACAGAGAAAGTCGGAGGCTGATTTATGGCGAAGATTACTATCAAGGATCTGATGGAGGCCGGTGTCCATTTCGGACATCAGACAAAACGCTGGAACCCCAAGATGAAGGACTATGTTTTCGGGGCCAAGAACGGAATTTACATCATAGACCTCACCAAGACGATGCGTCAGATTGCTGAAGCAAGCAACTTTCTTCAGAGAAAAGTCATGGACGGCGGCCAAATCCTGTTTGTCGGAACCAAGAGGCAATCCCAGGAAGTAGTCAGGGAAGTCGCTGAAAAAACTGGAATGTTCCATGTCACCGAACGCTGGCTCGGGGGTACTCTCACAAACAACACGACCATACAGAAAAGTGTTGCCAGAATGCTTGAAGCCGACAAGATCATCGCCAATCCCGAAGCTTCGACAATGAAGAAGAAGGAAATATCATCCCTGTCCAGGGAGAACGGAAAGCTCCACAAGAATCTCGACGGCATAGTGAAAATGAAAAAGCTCCCGGCCGCCCTGGTGGTGGTTGACATAAGCAAGGAGGAAATTGCCGTAAGGGAAGCGCGCAAGCTTAAGATACCGGTCGTTGCAATTGTCGACACGAACTCCGACATAGACGCTGTTGACTATCCAATCGTCGCAAATGACGATGCAGTGAGATCTATCAAGATTATCGTCGATGTCCTGGGTGAAAGTGTCAGCTACGCCCTCGAAATCTACAGTAAATTCGCCGCTGAAAGACAGGTCGCTGCGGAAGCCGCAAGAGCCGCAAGGGATGCGGAGGCCAAGGAAAGAAAAGACAGCGCACCAAGAAAAGAACGCGCACCAAGAAGAGGCGGGTCAAGAAGAGATGAAGGCGGACAGGGAAGAAGGGCCCAGGCTCCAAAAGCCGCTGAGAAAAAACAGGAAGCCGCAAAAGCCGCTCCAGCCCAAGAGGCAGCCCCGGTTGAAGCCGCTCCTGTAGCCGCCGCAAAAGCTGTCGAGGTAAAAGACGAGCCGAAAGCCGCAAAAGCGAAAGTTGCCGAAGTGGCGGCTACAGCTAAAGTCCCTGCGGCAAAAACTGCAAAGGCGGAAAAACCAAAGGCCAAGAAAGCCGAGTCAAAAAAGCAGGATAAGACGGCTGAGAAAAAAGCTTAATAAATAACGGGAGATTAATATAAAATGGCTGAAGTAAGTGCGATTCAGGTAAAGGAACTCCGCGAAAAAACCGGAGCCGGCATGATGGACTGCCGCAAAGCCCTTGTTGACGCTGACGGAGATATGGAAAAAGCTGTTGATGTGCTCAGGAAATCAGGGATAGCCAAGGCTGAAAAGAAAGCAAGCAGAACTGTCAAGGAAGGTCTCATATCCTCCTGCATCAGCGGTAGCGCCGGAACTCTCGTGGAGGTTCTCTGCGAAACTGATTTCGTATCCAAAAACGAAAAATTCAAAGACTTTGTAAGAATGATTTCCGCAAATACGGTGAAAGTCGCAGGTGACGGGGATGTTCTTTCGAAAGTTCTTGAAAAAGAAAAGGATGCCCTGACTCAGAATATCGCAGTGACAGGCGAAAACATGCAGATACGCAGAGCCGTCAGGTGGGAAAGCAAAGGTACATGCGCCACATACCTGCACATGGGCGGGAGAATCGGTGTTCTGCTCGATGTCGAAGGCAATATTTCCAATACTGCCGCTCTTAACGACATCTGCATGCACATCGCCGCTTTCAAGCCCCAGTACCTGAATCCAGAAAATATTCCGGCTGAGATTATTGCCAAAGAAAAAGAAATCGCGGCAGCACAGCTCGGCGACAAGCCAGCTGCAATGCTCGAAAAGATTCTTGCCGGCAAAATAAGCAAATGGTACACGGAAGTCTGTCTGACGAAACAGCCCTGGATAAGAGACGACAAAGTCTCCGTTGAAAAGGCGAATCCGGGGGTCGTCATCAAACGATTCCTCCGCTGGGAAATCGGAGAGGAAATCTGATTCCTGCGAAATTCGCAAGTATCATAAGATAATTAAAAGCCCGCCCGAAACGGCGGGCTTTTTTTTATTTTTATTTGAAAAATCACCTTAAATTGATATTTTAATGCCATGAGTAACACAATGGAACAAGTAATTGGTCAGGCTCTTGGACTCCCTTCTCAAGCAAGAGCCTTTATCGCAGAAAAACTTCTTGAAAGCCTTGATGCCGGAGATATTTTCGAGATATCCCCCGAATGGAAAAAGGAAATAAAGAAAAGATGTCAGGAAATTGACAAGGGGCTTGTTGATTTGGTTCCAGCAGAAAAAGTTTTTGAAGAGGCTTTCAGGAGAATCGGATGAAATCCGTCAAATTTCACCCTGAATCTCAAATAGAACTGTTTGAGGCGGTTCAGTATTACGAACACCAGCAGAAAGACCTCGGTAAAAGATTTCTTCTCTCCCTCCAAGACGCCATCTTAAGCATTCAAATAAATCCACTTGTTTACCAGTTCGCCGATGACAATTATCAAAAATGCCGTGTCAGCAAATTCCCTTATGGTATTGTCTTCCGTGACGGAAAGGAATTTATAGAAGTGATTGCTGTAATACACCTGAGACGAAAACCCGGATATTGGAAAAAAAGAAAGTTGTAATTCCATGAAGATTGAAATCAGGCAACCGGTGAAGTTCGGATTGAATGAGGTTATAATAGCCAATCTTCTCTCAGTCGCACCTTCGTTCCTGGTGGGCGTGCTGATACCTTTTGGGGTTGTGCCGCTAATTTTCTACCTGCTCCTGTTTGTCACAAAGTCAACGCTCACAAATTTCCCCTTCTCTCTGGAGTTCAGTGTGATTTGCTTGCTGGCAGGCTTCTTCATCTTCTTCTTCTATCCCCTGCTGCTGGGTGTGAACTACTATATCAAGCTAATCGTAGGCAGGATTATGTCTCCTCCAGAAGGCGCTCATGTCTGCCAGATATCCATGACTCCCAAGCTCTGTTGCGGACTTCGCGCATTCCTGGAGGATGCCGACGATATCGGCTACCTGACAATTTCAAGTGACTGTATCGAGTTCAGGGGAGACAGTATTGAGTTCTCCATCCCAAAGGCGGAAATTTCCAATTTCAGGAACTACAACATAGGTTGGCGCGGATGTTGGATCATCGGCAAGAGGATTAAGTTCACGATCAGCGGGCACGACAAGTTCAAGGAAATAGAGGTCTGCGAACGCCATACCTGTACGATACCGAATTCAAGATTCCTATCAGACCAGATCTATGCACAGATATCTACCCTGTCGGGTCAAAACCCTGATAAAATCCCCAACATTTCCGATTTTTCTCCGAAGTAAAATAGAAATTCCGTCAATACTATATACATTAACCAGTTTTTTATCTCGAAAACATCCCTGGCAGAACGGCCGGAAATTAAACTGCAGGCAGGAATGCCTGCGTTACTTAATAAGGAGCTATAATCATGTCTTTTGAAAGAGGATCTTTTGCTTTGACGGTTTTCCGTCTTCCTGAAAAACTCCCGGATGACGCACTCGAGCTTTTCGAGTCGAAAGCGGCGGGAAAACTCGATGAGCTCACAGGCGACCTTTCTGTCGGATGGGTCAGCGGCAGACATCTGCTCGAACGGAACATCAATGACGGAACCGCTTTCTGCGGAGGTCATTTTTATCTGAATCTGCGAACTGCGCAGCGCAAAATACCGTCAGCCCTCCTGAATGCGGAATGCAGAAAGGAAGAGCTCGACTACATGACCATGAACAAACTTGCCTTCGTCCCGGGAAAAGTGCGCAGACAGATTAAAAAGGATGTCGAGGAAAAACGACTCATGCAGATGCCTCCGCAGATTTCCGGAATCCCTTTTGTGATTGACAAGGCGTCAAACATGCTTTATCTCGGAACTTCGTCCACCAAGAAAATGGACACTTTCCTCGCCTATTTCCATGACACCTTCAAGATTGAACCGGTACAGGTGGGGCTTGGCGACATGATGTTCAGGCTCTTCAAGGAGGATGTTGACGCGCTGAAGCCCGTAAGGTTCACTAAAAACGTCAAAGGCGAATCAAATCCCGGAAGGGACTTCCTCACATGGCTCTGGTACTACAGCGAGGAAAAAGGCGGAAAACTCGGAACAAGGGAGTTCGGAGATTTCGAAATCATGATCGAAGGTCCGCTCACTTTCGCGCTCAGCGATGAGGCCGAAGGTTCGGGCGAGACGGTTGTCCGCAAAGGAAACCCCCTCAGAAGCGCTGAGGCGAAAGCCGCCCTCGAAGTGGGCAAGAAACTCAAGAAATCGAAGTTCACAATCGCACGCGGCAAGGAAATATGGTCGGGGACCTTTGATGCGGATCTCTTCACATTCAGCGGACTCAACCTTCCCGAAGGCGAAAAATTGGATGATCTGGGCAGCATATTCGCGGAAAGGGTGAACCACCTCCACATATTCAACAACGTGATTCAGGAATACTTCAAAGTCTTTGCCGCGTCCGTCAGAAGCGACAAGTGGTCAAAGGAGGAAGCTGAAATCATCAAGTGGAGCGAGGACAAACACACCTGCTGAAGATGAGACGGATAGCCTTGTTAATTTAACCATGGTCGGAGACGGCTCCCTCCGCACGTGCGGAGTATATTTCAATTTAAACGGCGGAATTCAACTTATGGATGAATTTAATGAGGAATTAGCCCGGATTCTTGATATATGCATCAGGATTGACGCCCAGGCGTTCAGCCTGTATTCCAAAATAGAAAAATCTTGCACGGACGATGTTTTCAAGTCCTTCTGGAAGTCAATGGCCGAAGAGGAGAAGGAACACGTCCTTTTCTGGAAAAAGGCGCATCAGCTTGCGGAAAAAAACCTCCTTCCGAATGTCTTTGAAGATCCGTCCGCAACGCTGAAAAAGTTTGAAAAACTTCTCGCGAGAACATGCGAGCTTATAAAAAAAGTGAAAGACCTGTCGAACCCGTCCGAAATCCTTACCATTGCATACAGGCTTGAATTTTATATGCTTAATCCCGAATTTGCCACCATGTTCCATATTTTTAAGACATTGGACGGAGTTGAAAATATGGAAGAAAGATATAATCAACATGTAAATGAATTCATTCAGGGGCTTATGAAATACGGCGAGACAATTCCCGACGCGGAGTTGCTTGGGGACACCCTCCAGAGCCTCTGGACAGACAATAAGAGGCTTGCACGGGAAAATACGCTGGATCTTCTCACAGGGATATTGAACAGGCGCGGATTTTTCAATGCGGTTAATCCAATGCTTCACCTGGCGCACAGAAGGGATGTCAAGGTTTCCATAATGATTGCGGATATTGATTACTTTAAAAGGGTGAACGACACCTATGGACATCACAGAGGCGATGAGGTTCTCAGATATGTCGCGTCCATAATAGATTCAACGATCAGGAAATCTGATGTTGCGGGAAGATACGGCGGCGAAGAATTCATCATTTATGCGGACTGCAGGGATGTGGGTTCAGAGCAAGTTGTTGCTGAAAAAATAAGAAAGAATGTTGAGGCAAAAACGGAAGCCGCCCTCGGCATCAAGGTCACAGTCAGCATTGGCGTGGCTTCCGCCTTTATTTCCGGATCCACAGAAAAAGACATAATGGCGCTCGTCCGCAAGGCCGACCAGAATCTCTACAGGGCAAAGGCTGAAGGAAGAAACAGGGTTCTCTGCTGAGCTCTTATCGGTCAGGAGTCCCCTTTTTTATTTCCAATCAGGAACAAATCTGCGTAACTGACTGCCCAGATTAAAACAAGAAGACCCACGGAAACAGTTAGATTCTTATAGTTGAATAACCTGAAGTCGATATTCTGATCGTTGAGAGCGTTCTGCATGATCAGATATAATGGAGAAAGAGCTTCCCAGGTGAACCATAAAAAGCAGGACATCCCGGTTGAAAGCATGATTGAACCGCGTATCCGTCTCCCGGCTCCGAACTGACCCATGCCCGGTGCGATGAGATTCAAGGCGAGATTTTTGATTTTGTCATTCAAGAAGGCACGGTAATTCCCAGTTTGCGGGTCGATCCGTTCGTCGCGGTTTTTCCGATTCCGCCATTACCAGCGAAGCAGGTTCGCACCCCAGGTGATTCCGGCACCGAAAGCGGTGAGGAGTATGTAGTCGCCGCGTTCCAATTTTCCGGATCGGACTATTTCATCGAGGGCTATAACCACTGAAGCGGCGGAAGTGTTGCCGTACTTGTGGACATTGATATAGACTCTGTCTTCGGGTATCCCGAGTTTATTCCCGACAGCTTTTATTATTCTCAAGTTTGCCTGATGCGGTATGAACCAACGAACCTCGGAAATGTCGACCTTCGCCTTGGAAAGAACATCTTTGCACGCCTTGGCCATTTCATTTACCGCAAGTTTGAATACCTCCTGACCCTCCATTGAAAGATAATGCATTCTTTTCTTTATGGTCTCAGGACTTGACGGAATCGCCGAACCCCCGGCAGGTACTTTTATTATTTCACTGAATTCGCCGTTGGATGCAAGCCTGCTTGCCAGTATTCCCCCGATGTCGTTTTTCCCGGCCCGCTTCTCAAGTATGACGGCACCGGCGCCGTCCCCGAAAAGAACACATGTGTTGCGGTCTTTCCAATCGGTTATCAGGGAAAGCTTTTCAACTCCGATGATAAGGGCTTTTTTGTATTTGGGGTTGGTGGACATCAGGGCGTTGACTATTTCCAGAGAGTAGAGGAACCCCGTGCATGCCGCCTGAAGGTCGAAGCATGCGGCGTTTTTAGCCTTGAGTTTCCCCTGGAGAATACATGCGGTGCTGGGAGTGATCCTGTCCTGTGTGATTGTGGCAATTACGATCAGGTCAAGATCCTCCGGCTTTATTTTAGCCATTTCAATGGCTCTGAGCGAAGCCTTGAGGGCCATCTCCGAACTGGGTTCATTGTCCGCAGATATTCTTCTTTCCGCTATTCCGGTTCTCGTAAGTATCCACTCGTCCGTCGTGTCCACCATCTTTTCGAGATCGCGGTTTGTCAGTACACGTTCCGGAACATAAGAACCGGTTCCTATTATTTTTATTCCCATAAATATCCTTAGTTCAGTTAAAGATAAACGGAACACTTATTTATTAACAGTTATACCACACTCGGCGATTCTGGCTGTGATATGGTCGTTAATCCTGAATTTTATAAATTCTCCGGCCACCCTTATGGCATTCTTTATTGCCTTGGGCGACGAACTTCCGTGTCCTATTATGCATATGCCGTTCACTCCGAGAAGGGGGGCTCCCCCGTATTCCTCGTAGTCGCATATTTCCTTGAGTTCCTTGAACGCGTTCTTGGCAAGCATTGCTCCGGCCTGGCGGAACGGGTTCTTCGTGAAAGCCTGCTTCAGCCATGTCATTAGCGCCTTCGCAAGGCTTTCGCTCGACTTGATTACAAGATTCCCGACAAAGCCGTCGCAGACCACAACATCGGCGACTTTTTCGTAAAGAAGCTTGCCCTCGACGTTCCCTATGAAATTAATCGGCATGTTAGAGAGCATCTTGAATGTCTCTTTTGTCAAATCGTTGCCCTTCACGTCCTCTTCCCCGACGCTCAGGAGTCCGACTCTCGGCTTGGCGATGTTCAAGGAACATTTCGCGAACATTTCGCCCATTATTGCGAACTGCGCAAGATGTATCGGTTTGCAGTCAATGTTCGCGCCAGCGTCAATCAGTACGAAATGGCCTTTTGTCGAAGGCATGATAGTTGCGATGCCGGCTCTGTCAACGCCTGGAAGCAACTTCATCTTGAAGTTGGTTGCCGCAACCGCCGCTCCGGTGTGTCCGGCGCTGACAACCGCATCCGCCTCGCCCCTGTGCACAAGATCAGCACATACGGTTATAGATGAATTTTTCTTGCTTCTTATTGCCGCAGTAGAGGGATCGTTCATCGCCACGGCCTGTTCAGCGTGGACAAGCCTGAGGCGCGGATGCTGCGATATCCTGTGCTTTTTCAGCAAGGGCGTGATTATCTCGAGATGGCCGACAAGAACAATGTCCATGTAAGGGTACTGTTCGAGAGCTTCAGCCGTTCCCTGAATCACAACCTCTGGGGCGTGATCTCCGCCCATTGCGTCAACAGCGATTCTCATTATTCGGAAACCGTTATTATCTGCTTTCCTTTGTAAATCCCGCAGGAAGGGCAAACTCTGTGAGTCTTTACGGCCTTTCCGCATACGGTGCAAGTCGTAGCCTGCACCCCTTTGTAATGATTGGCGGAAACGCGACGGCGTTTCTTCATCTTTGACATTTTACGTTTTGGAACACCCATTTGAGTCTCTCCTTGAAATTTATACCTGCCGCACCCGCTTTTTATCTTTCAGTGCGTCAGTTGCCTTTGTTTTTTTTCTGTTTCTGCCGGCAAAAGTAAGCTTGTCAAGCTCATTCCAACAGCTGGTTTCCAGCCCGGAAACATTGCACCCGCAATCGGTTATATTCTTGTCTTTACCGCAAATTTGACACAATCCCTCGCATTCAGCACTGCAAATGAAATTCTGCGGCAAAGATATTATAATATCTTCTCGTAGCTCAGGAGTCAAGTCAAATTCAGATTTAGAGCCGGTTTCGTAAAAATGACATACGTCCTCGCAGGATATCTTCTGCTCGTAATCCCTGAGACATCTCACGCATCGGCAGCCTATTGTCATTTCAATCCTGCCCGAAACAACTATCCCCCCGTTTACGAGCATCGCAGTGACATCATAAAACACCTTGTCAGGGAAACGGATGAGATCCCCCTCGGACTCAAACCCCATTTCAGAGGCCTTTTCGTATCCGGTGAGCCTCAATCCGTTGTAGTCAATCTGGTTTTCATTTAGTTTTATCATTGCTGTCTCAACCGTGTTTATGTTTCCTTTTAAGGGCTTCGGCAATCGCAGGAGGGACAAAAGGTGAAACATCGCCCCCAAGCTTCACTATCTCCTTTATCATCCTCGAACTTACAAACGAGTAGGAAGGACTTGACATGAGAAAGACCGTCTCGTAATTCGGATCCAGCTCGCGGTTCATCATGGCCATCTGAAATTCATATTCAAAATCGGATATGGCTCGCAGTCCGCGCACAACCGCCGATGTCCCATATGTCTTGACGGCGTTCATCAGAAGACCCTCGAAACAGATGATTTCTACGCGGGGAATCCCCTTGCACGCCGCTTTAAGAAGTTCTGTCCTCTCCTCAAGCGTGAACATCGCATCCTTTGACTCATTAATGGCGACGGCGACAATGAGTTTGTCAAAGAGCTTGCCAGCCCTCCGGATCACGTCAATGTGCCCGTTTGTCACCGGATCGAAACTGCCTGGAAATAAACCCGCCTTCATTGTATATGTCTTTGTCCTGGAAATAAGAGGTGTATGAAAACTTGTATTGGTCGCAAATATAGCATAATATCGGTAAAATAAAAAAAATCACCTAATTTTGTTCTTTTGCCGTATCGCCGAAAGAAGACCAGGGAGATTCATTGTTTTTCAGGTTTTCCCAAATCCCAGTCCGTTTCAATCCACGCCTCCCTCGCGGGAGGCGACTTCTGCGGTGTTTGCTGATCGCTCGGACTGCCGGTTTCAATCCACGCCTCCCTCGCGGGAGGCGACAAAAAAAGGATAAGCACCAGTGTCCGAGAAGTTGTTTCAATCCACGCCTCCCTCGCGGGAGGCGACCGAAATACACAAGGACTTGAACCGCAGGGAGATGGTTTCAATCCACGCCTCCCTCGCGGGAGGCGACTGAGTGTCATGTCCCCGTTGATCCGGGGATGCATGTTTCAATCCACGCCTCCCTCGCGGGAGGCGACTTTTTGCGGTGTTTGCTGAGCGCTCGGACTGCCGGTTTCAATCCACGCCTCCCTCGCGGGAGGCGACTAAGCCTTTTCAAATAACAAAAGGAGATGTAAATGTTTCAATCCACGCCTCCCTCGCGGGAGGCGACTGGGGAAATGGTACAGGTTCATAAACTCCTCGGCGTTTCAATCCACGCCTCCCTCGCGGGAGGCGACACTATAACGTTATGCCTATTATAATCTTTTTCAGGTTTCAATCCACGCCTCCCTCGCGGGAGGCGACGCGAGATTCACCAGGCTCGCCTCCGGACGGCGGTTGTTTCAATCCACGCCTCCCTCGCGGGAGGCGACAAAAGGAGAACGACAGTGAGAGCAATTTTTATTGTTTCAATCCACGCCTCCCTCGCGGGAGGCGACCACCGGCTTGTCCATCAGCGGCCAGAGCTTGTCGGTTTCAATCCACGCCTCCCTCGCGGGAGGCGACAATAAACGTCAAGATAGCCTGTCTTGTCATCCCCGTTTCAATCCACGCCTCCCTCGCGGGAGGCGACCTGGGCAGTTCCACAGTGATGGCGGCGGCGCAGGGGTTTCAATCCACGCCTCCCTCGCGGGAGGCGACATCGTAACAATTGCTTACAATAAACATTGTCAGGGTTTCAATCCACGCCTCCCTCGCGGGAGGCGACA
>JBAYFV010000097.1:0-11121 GCA_041666985.1 Victivallales bacterium | reverse complement strand
GGACGGCTGCGGAGAGCCGTCCCTACCTTGAACACTAAAATACAATTTCCTATACGATCTGAGCCAATTTCAAAAGTAGTCAGGATTCAGAATAAAACCGAATTTGAGTTCAAATTCAATTCTGTCTCCTGAATTCCTAGTTTTGAAATTACCTCGATCTAATTAAATTGCGTGAAAGTCATGCCTTTTATGAAATTCACTGCGTATTTGCCATATGTTTAGCAAAAAATTGTTTTTCTGAAAAACTACAGGTTTAAAGATCCGGCAAAATAAAGAGGGATGAAGCGCAGACGCTGTCCGGGCAGTTCGGCAAACGGTGCGCAGGAAAGGACAATCCCGTCCCGGCTGCCAGGATAGTCCTTAAGGAGTTGATGCAGGCTTTTAAGGCTGCCCGCACTGCCGCTTTTCACTTCGATGGGTTGGATTCCGTTGTGCATTTCCACGAGATAATCCACTTCGGCAGTGCTGTTCTTTGCCTCGCGCTTCCACCAGTGGGGTTCGTGCATGGAAAAGGATGCGGCGAGTTCCTGCCCTGCAAACTGCTCGGCGACAGATCCGCGATAGATGGCAAGCAGATCCGCCTGCGCCCACTCATCGGCGGCAGTCCGATTGCAGACAGATTGCATCAGGCCGATGTCTCCCAGAATTATTTTAATGCGGGGCGTTGCCGCACAGTCCAAGGGGAGTCCGGCCGCAGATGCGGCGCGGATTGGATGGAGAAGGCGAGCCATCGAAAGGACTTCGAAGGCTTTTTTATTTGTAGTGCCTGAGTAATCTGGAGCCAGCCGGGCATATGCGATTTGGGAGCCAACTGCTTTGGCCGCATTTTCCCAGACTGTTTCGAGGCAGTGGCGATCCACCTTCGGAGTATATTTGGAGAAGTCCTGCTGAAAGGCGGATAACAGGTTATCCTGTTCGGCGCGCACATCCAGAATGCTTTGTGTGTCCAACCAGGTTTGAACGCACCTGGGCATTCCTCCAATCATGCAGTAACGGCGTAATTCCTGCAGGAGGGCTTCATGGACTGCAGGGGGGATGAGGCGCGGGGGTGATAAGAGGAGTTCGGCCATGGCGGAGCGGCCGGCGGCAAGGAGAAATTCACAGAAGGTCATGGGAAAGAGATCTAGAAACTGGACGCGTCCGACCGGAAAGGAAATGTTTTCCAGTGCGAAATCAAGCAGGGAACCGGCTGCGGCGACATGGAGATCGGGCATTTCCTCATAGAAGTAGCGCAACGATTCCAAGGCGCGAGGGCATTGCTGAACCTCATCGAAAACCAGAATGGTCTGACCCTGACGAATGGGCTGTCCCAGGAGGAGTTCCAATTCCGTAAGTATCCGTTTTGGATCGAGGTCGGGCTTAAAGACAGCCTGCCATTTCCGGCTGTGTTCAAAATCAATGAGACGAATACCTTCAGGGAACGAAGCGCGGGAGAACTCCTTAAGACACCAGGTTTTTCCGGTCTGACGCATCCCTCTGATGACTAAAGGCTTTCGAAGAGGTGAATCCTTCCATTCCTGCAATTTTTTAAGAAAAAACCGTTTCATCGCTTGTTTCCTCCATAATCTTATAAGGAAAGCTATCACCATAAAAAATAAATACAAGGGGTAAACATCAATTACAAATTGCGAATTACCAATGGTCTTTCGCAAGCGGCAATAAGAAGATATCGAGAACTTGAAGATAGGGCGCGTTCTCCTAAGAACGGACGGCTGCGGAGAGCCGTCCTACCTTGAACACTAAAACACAATTTCCTGTACGATTTAAACTTATTCCCCCTCCAGCGGCATCACATACCTAAAGCCTACGTCGCTTGGCGCGACCGGCGTGTCGCTCGCGTAGGCGCAGTAGAGGAAGCGTCTAGTGGTGGATGAACTCGCGCCCTTGACCTGGTAGAACCGCCCCCCGTCAATGAATCTGCTGGATGTCATTTCGCGGACATTTCCGCCCATGTCGAAAACTCCATATACGGATACGTCTTTCGGGAAGGATCCCGGAGGCGCCCAGCAGCCGAACTTCTTCCTGGCTTCCGTGTTTTCGCTTATGTTCGCGTATTCCGCGTTGAAACCGTCGCCCCAGGGGAAGCATCTTCCGTCAACTCCGCGCGCGGCCTTCTCCCACTGTTCCGCGCTGGGAAGCGTGCAGGAGCGTCCGATCCTGGAGCTAAGCCAGGCGCAATACGCTTCTGCGGATTCGTGAAGTATCCCCACCACCGGCAGATCCTCCCTGAGCGGGCTGATGAGTTTCCCGGCGGCGTCCCAGGCATCATGGAAGATTCTTTCGGAGGAGTCAAATATTATCCTGCCAATATGCTTCTCTTTTTCATCTTCAGTCTTAAGAGCTTTCCAGAACTCAATATATTCCCCGAAAGTCACCTCGTATTTCCTGATGAAAAAACCGGGAATAAAGGTTTCATGCGAACGGTAGTAGCGCGAATTCTCCCCTCCGATGAAAAACATCCCGGCGGGAACGTAGACCATGTCTGCCGACATTGATTCCGGAATATAAATATCGGGATTTTCCCTTTCCCCGTGATTTATCGCAACCGGATATATGACTTCAGGACGGTTTCCGGATTTGATTTTGAGAAGATAGGAGCCTTTCGGAATCATGAATTCGCTGACAGGGGATGAGCCAAGTTCCCTGGGGTCAAGTTCAGACAGTATCCCGTCGCTTCTGTCAACAAGTTTCCACAGAGTGACCGATGCACCGGCCGGTCTTGTAGAAATTTTCATATACCCGTCTCCCTTGACAATGTCTACAAAACCTAGAAGCGTGTTCCTGTTCTCGGGTGAGAGTTTTTCAAAATTCTCGCCAGTCCACAGCCGGACAAGGGTTATCCATTTTTCCGCACGTTCATAATTCTGGACTAGAATTGAATAGCGCAGGCGGTTGAACATGATATCCATTAACCCTTCCCTGGGAGACAAGGCCCGCCTGTAGGCTTTCGGGACAGAATTGTAAAGGACTACGGCGGTCTCATATTTATTTTCCGCATTTATGTAAGATGCGCTCAGTTCCCTTGAAAGCTCAATCTCCTTTTCAGATTCCTCCCTTACGACCCTTTTTGAGGCAATGTCATCAAACTCCCTGTATGCCTGAGTCGCATTGCGGAGTTTGCTGTTTCCCTCGATCCTGTTCTTGTCGGCAGCTGCGATTATCGTCTGGTACTGGATGAAAAGTATCAACTCGAGCAGGAGAAACCCGGTGACGACAATAAACACGGCGGCGGCGGCCGTAGAAGAAATTGCGGGATGCCTCATACACAGCTTGCGGAACTTCACAAGGGCGGAATCAGGGTGGGCGGAAACAGGGAAGCCTTCGATATAGTTCCTTATGTCCCTTGTCAGCTCCTGAACACTCTGATAGCGCTTTGTTTTCTCCAGGGACATCGCCTTGAGACAGACAGCTTCAAGCTCGCGGGGGATTTTAAGGTTCGGGCATTTTTCCCCGGGACTGATGAAATTCCCTTTCCGCACATCTGCAAGGACATTGTAAACACCCTCTCCGCCATAAGGTGGAAAATAAGTCAGTATCTGGTAGAGCATCGCACCAAGACTGTAGATGTCGCTTCTCTCGTCAAGTTCGAGAATCTTTCCATCAGCCTGTTCCGGAGACATATAATTCGGGGTTCCGCTTATGGTGCCGTCCGTAGTCATGGACGGATCCCCCTGAAGAAGCCTGTTTTCCGTTTCAGCCGGAATATCCCTATACTTCTCCTCTTCCCTGCTGTCAAGATATTTGGCGAGCCCCCAGTCCATTACAAGAACTTCGCCATAGTCGCCTATAAGGATATTATGCGGTTTCAAATCCCTGTGGATTATCCTTTTATTATGGGCAAAGGCGACCCCGTTGCATATGCTTGTGAATATTTCCAGGAGATACAGCCGGGTGTATTTTTCACAGTATCCCCTGTCGCCCTTTTTCAAATTTTCGATTACCGTATGAAAATCGTCCCCCTTGACTTTTTTCATGGTGAAATAAACGCCAACCCCGTCCATCACTCCCATTTCATGGACAGGAATGACATTGGGATGCTCTATGCTTGCGGTAACCCTTGCCTCTCTGATAAACCGTTCAATGCCGGGAAGGTTGTTCTTGTTTTCCCCCCTGAGCATTTTGACGGCCACATCCCTGTCAAGGTTGGGATCATGGGCGCTGACCACAAGTCCGACACCTCCAAGCCCTATTGTACGAACCTGGGTGTAGTGGGTGGAAGGGACTGAATTCCTAATGTCAAAAGTTTTTTTGACTTCATTGAAATCCACCGGAGCGGCTGACGCTCCACCCCTGCCGTCAGCCGATATTGTTTTTTCCGAAGCCGGCGAAAACGGAACGGGATTCCCGGACATGTCCTTATCGTCCATCATTTGTCCTTCTCGGCGGCAATTCTGGCTTTTTCGGAATTCACCCTTACGGACATCTGCATGCCCCACTGCATGCTTGCTTTTCTAAGTTCTATGACAACAGGGAGGCTTTTTTTGACTATTGACTGTCCGACCGGCGAAGAATAAAAATCAATCATTGCATCAAGCTCCTCTTCCGTATATTTCTCCATGTAAACCGGAACGAAGTAATCCATTATGCTGTCCGAAGTCGCGAACTTGGAATAAAGCTCCTTGTCTTCAAATGGAATGGGGGCCTGCTTTATTCCTTCAAGGAGAGCTTCAATATAGGTCTGGGCGGCTCCGGATATTTTCAGGACCTTCACGGCTTTCTCCTTTTTACCTTCTTTTTCTTTCAATGGATTCTGGGCGTCACCGCCAACCATGACAAAAGACAAAGAGATGAACAGAGAAAACACAAGAAACTTTTGAAATCCGCCATTCATTAGATACCGCCAAAAAAAAACCCCGTCCTGAGACGGGGTTAATTTTTATTCAATTATGCTTTTGCAACCGGGCAGCCGAGTTTTTCAAATGCCGCCTTGTTCAAGAATTTTGTAAGATTTGTGCCATCATCATCCTGTGCACGTACAGCGTAGCGTTCCTGGACTCCCTTGCTTGTCTTCCTTTTGTAGACAACTTTCCTGCAGTCGCCGTCAGCAACCGTTACGGCCTCACGCTTCTTCACATTGTAAAACTTCATACGCCCCTGCTTCCTTTCCCTTTTTGCCTTTTTGAGTTTAAAACAACCACTGGAATCCATATATACTATCCAAAAATATTGAATTCAAGCTAAACTCAAGAAAAAAACATTTTATTGTCATTGCCCCGTAATGGCTGTTTTTAATGAATTTCACAGGGGCTTCTGTCCGTTCATGACGGAAAGATCTGAGCTGTTTACGTAAAATCATATTAAAAACATCCTGCTCCGTGTCCATTGCAGATTTTCAGAGGTTCCCTTCCTTTTCCGCAACACCCTTCAGCGCCGATGCCAGATTACCGGCTACAACCCCGACACTGTATTTCTCTCCTACGAGATGCCTGCCCTTCCGCCCCAGACTCCTGCGAAGTTCGCAATTGGAGAGGAGCTTTTCCATCTGAAGGCAGAACTGGCCGCTGTCGGAAGCTGTAAGGCAGTATTCGTCGTTTCCGGCAACTTCCGAATTCATCCCCACCGGCGAACACACCGACGGAACTCCCGCTGCAAGATACTGGAGGAGCTTATAGGAGGCTTTCCCTTCTGAGAAAGGATCTCCGGAAAGAGGCATTATACCTATATCGAATTTTCCAAGTTCCGTGTTCTGACTCTCAAGGCTCCACCGGACAAATTCAATGTTGATTCCCTCCTGCCTGTACGGTTCATTGGAAATTATCCTGAGCACAAAATCCATTTTTGAACGCAAATCCGTGAAAGCCGAAGAGATAATTTCAAGATATCTCAATGTACTTTTTGTGCCTATCCAGCCGACAACCGGGGGAGACGACAGATTATAATCCCCTTTCGGGGTAAAAGCTCCGGCATCAACAGACGACGGGATTGTCTCCACAGGAACAGCCCTGTTTAACTCCAGCACCTTTCCGGCAAGAACACCATTGGCGGCTATGACAAGGTCTGAACCGGACACTGTCCGTTTGAATTTGCCATTCCTGGTCGAACTTTCATAATCAGCCGGATCGGAAGAACAGGAAGCGTTCTTACAATAGATTGCATCGTCAAAATCAAAGACCAGTCGTTTCGCATTTTTGCGGAGTTCGCGAAAATCAAATATGGAAAGAAGCCTTTTCTGGAGGACAGTCACGGGATAATCCCCGCATTTTTTGAAAAGCCTTCGCCGTTCCCAAAATGAATCCGGAAGGAATTCGACATCAGGGTCAATCCCGTTTTTCCGGAGTCCCGGAACCAGGTCAAGAACCCTGATCCTGGAACTTGGAGTCTTGTCGGATTTGAGCAGGAACAATACCTTCATCTGTCAATCCTCTCATAAAGGCTGAATGTTTTCTTCCCGCCTTCTTTAAATACGGCGGTCTTCTTAAACGGGAAAGGCGCCTTTTCCCTTTCAAACATATCCTGAAAAGCCGTGTCCCTGTCGTCAAGGAACAAAAAAACACGGGGGGATTCATTTCCCCTGATTTTTGAAATGAAGTCGTCGGCTCCGTAGATATTATAGGCGGGGAGCCAGTCCAAGTTGCCCCCTCCGGCAAAAGACATCTTTGAAATCTGGCACTTTGGAGTGCGCCCAACCGGGGTGTATCTGGAAAATTTCCGCATTTCCAGCTTCATAAATTCCGCTCCGGAGTAATAGGCAATCCTCATATCCTCAACGCCGGATATGAGAACAGCTGGTTTTCCCGCATCCTGACATTTCCTCACCAGTGCTGAGACATCTTTAATCCATTGCTTGTCCGGGGTGAAATAAAGGGCTTTGCCGGCATTTACGGCAACAATGGCAACAATAACCATACCCGCAATACTCAAAGGAGATGTCTTTTTGAAAACCTTCAGGTTCTGCAGGAATATTATCAACTCATTGAATCCGAAGGCTGCTATCGGTAAAAGCGCAACCACTATCGGATAAAGATACCTGCCCTGGTAGGGCAGGCCTGAAAAAAAGATGAAAAGCCTTGAGGCTGAAACCACTCCAAGAAATATTAAAAACATCCTGAATTCAGGCGTGTTCTTAACCGTTTTCAGCCCTTTCCAAGAAAAGGCAAGAAGAATTATGACCGTCGGGAATACGGCATCTAACATCTTCCACAGGAAAACAATCCACAGCTTGATTGAAAATATCGCCTGCAAGTTCAGTGTTTCTCCAGTTTAAGCACTTCTTTGGCGGTCAATTCCGTAAAACCGCGTACAAAACTCATGATCCTGTAGTCAACAGGCCCCCATGTAGACGAAGTTTCAGAAAGTAATAACTGAACCGGGAGCGTGACAAGGAGAAAAGCCGCCAGAAGGCAAAATGTTGACGCCAAAGTCTTTTTTATCGTGTTTATTGCGTTTTTGTTGCTGAAGGAAATATACAATTCCAAAACGAACCATAGCATTATTGCGAAAACAAGGTCTATACCCTCTGCCCTTGTCATAACTGCAAATCCTGCAAAAACTCCCGGAATGCACCAGTCCAGGACTTTGCCTCCCTTTGCAGCTTTTAATGCAAAAGCGAGACCGGCAAAGATCAGAAGAAGGAAAAGGGAATCCCTCATTATTTCCGCGCTAATCCTGACGAGATACGGATGCGTTGCCGCTACAATCGAAGCAAAAAGGGCAATCTTATCGCTGGAAAGAGTTTTTGCAATCGAGAAGACAGGGATCAGCAGGAGTGTTCCCGCCATAACTGATACCGCCATTCCGGCATTGAATGCCCCAATTCCAAGATATTCTCCCGCCGCCATAAGGAAAATATAAAGCGGAGGCATCCTGACATTATAGGCAACAGCACTGTTTATATCACCAGCCGCCGCGCTTTTCGCCATCCAAAGATAAACAACAGAATCTTTGTCCATCTTGTCATCAATGACGGATCTTGCCAATCTGAGGCCAAATGCGAGAAGCAGAATGAGAAGGAAATACAGCAGTGTTTTATTCTTGAATATGCCTGAAAAAGAGATTTTCATTTTAAATTATTTTCTCTGATAAATCTTGTTAATATGTTTTCTGATATAGCATATAAACCGGCTTTTTTCCACTTTTTGAAAAAGAAATACGGCGATAAGGATAATGCATGGTAACGCGTCGGTCTTTATTTTCCCCATTCAGAAACTGGCAAAAAACACATTGCATGCTATTAATAGAACCCCCGTGTTCGCTATGGTTTTCGTAGCGGATCGGCAGTACTGAGTTTTTTTTACTTTCAGGGAATCCATACATATTATGAAGATTGTTTTCTTGAGCCAGCACATGAAGTTTTCAGGCGGACGGAGGCTTCATTTCGACTACGCAAAATACCTGATGTCGGCAAACCATGACGTGTCAGTCCTTGTCATCAAGGAGATCGGAGAGCTGAAGGGATATCTTCCGGTAAGGACAGTATCCGCCTTCGACAGCAGGAACATTCCCGAATGCGATCTCATAGTCGCAACGACTCCCAAGGATGTCCGGCTCGCATTGGAAAGCGGCAGGGGAAGGGTCGTCCACTTCTGCCAGGGCTATGATAACATAGACATGGAAAAGAGAATAAATGAGAATATAATCCCGCCGAGGTATCAGGGAAGCGGGCTTCTAAACCGCATAATTCTTTTCCGGAAGAAAATACAGTGGGGGAAAACTCTCCGAGAATGGGAGGCAATATACCGTCTCCCGACTTATTTCATAAGCATCTCATCCCATCTTCAGGATGAACTGGAAAAAAGATACGGCAGACCGGCACCTCTTTGCAGAAACGGGATAGACCTGAAAATATTCTATCCTGAAAAAGACAGGACTTGCCGGAAGTTTTCCGCGAGCGTCCCGATGCGGATAATCAACATTGGCCCGTATGACGTGACGTACAAGGGGATCCAGACGACACTTGAAGCTGTAAAGAAGGCCAAAGATGCGGGCATGAACATTGATTTCATGAGAATAGCCCCTATATCGTCTTCCGCCGAGATGTCACTGAACCCCAACTACCCGATTAAGATTGGAGTGCCACAGGACGAATTCTGCAGTACAATCCGCTCTTGCGACGTCTATATCTCAAATTCGACCGACAGGGAGGGCTTCGGGCTGCCTGCCATGGAGGCAATGGCGTCCGGGCTCGTTCCAATTTTAAGCGATATAAACTGCTATAGGAGTTTTTCCGATAGAACCGACCACTGCATATTTGTCCCGGAGGGCGATTCCGGGGCTACTTTCAGGGCGATTGAGCGCCTTTACAGGATGAATCCTTCAGAATTTCAAAGCATGCGGGAGAAAAGCATTGCAGTGTCAGATGATTTCTCATTCGATAAATCGTGCGCCAGATTCGAGGAACTGCTGAAATCATTCCTGAATCCCACCTGCAAGAACATAAAACCCAATAATTCAGCATCGCGCTTGGAATAACGGACTTAACGGGGATATAGTATTTTTTTTTGCAATTTGAATACCGGAGATAAAATGCTAGGCATCGAGGAAATCGGATCATACATACCTCACGGACGGATTTCGAACTACTCCAGAAAAGAAAAGTTCGGTATTACAGACCAGTTTATCGAGGATAAAATCGGAGTCGCGGAGGTTTCCCTCAAGGAAAAAGAGGAGGACACTTCCGATCTCTGCGTCAAAGCCTACCAGAATCTCAGGATAAAAAAGGACATAGCCCCCGAAGATGTTGAAGTCCTGATAGTCGTCACACAGAATCCCGACTATAACATTCCACATACCTCCGCAATACTCCATGGTGCACTTGAGATCTCCCCGAGGTGTGCATGTTTCGACATTTCGCTGGGCTGTTCAGGTTATGTTTATGCATTGTCCATCATCCAGTCGTTCATGAATGCCAATGGCATGAAGAAAGGATTGCTTTTCACGTGTGACCCATACTCTAAAATCATAGATCTCGACGATAAAAACACATCTCTTCTCTTCGGGGACGGAGCGGCTGTAACACTGATTTCAGACCATCCCGCATATACTTTCGGAAAATTCACTTTCGGCACGATGGGAAAGGACTACAAAAACCTGATCTGCGAAGACGGCAAGCTCCGTATGAACGGAAGAGCGGTGTTCAATTTCACAGCAAAAGTGCTTCCCGATGACATTGAGCGCGCTGTAAAAATAAACGGCATCACTTTCGATAAAATCGACAAATTCGTCTTCCACCAGGGAAGCAAATTCATTGTCGACACGCTTACAAAACGCATAGGGCTTCCTCCTGAAAAAGTCGTTTTCAATGCTAAAAACTTCGGAAACACGGTATCGTCATCGATTCCGATAATCCTCGAGACGGAAATCCACGACAAGGGCAATAAACTCATACTTGTCAGCGGTTTCGGCGTAGGCCTTTCCTGGGCCAGTTCAGTCATAAAAAGGGTCTGATTTCCATTATTTGCTTGTATTTTCAAACAGACCGTCTATAATTGACTTTTCAAGGTTTTACAAATCTGTAAAAGTATGAACAAGACTACACTCACAGGGACGGAAAAAGCAAAGCGCCATCTGATTGACGCGGCCGGAAGAGTCAGCCAGGACTTGGGGCTGGGGCGGATTATCGGACAGGTCATGGCCTCAGTATATTTCCAGGAGGAGCCGTCGTCTCTGGATGATATTGGCAAAGAACTCAATCTCAGCAAAGCCGCAGTAAGCATAGCTACGCGGCAATTGGACAAAATAGGTTTAATCAAGGAAGTCTGGATCAAAGGCGACCGCAAAACCTATTATAAAACGTCGGATCACCTTGCGGCCACGCTCCAAAAGGGCATTATGGAACTGTTGCGAAACAAACTCCAGATTACCGATGAGATACTGAAAGAAGCAGAAATGTGCCTGTATGATGCCGAAGTCACCATCGAGAAAAAATTTCTCGAGCAGCAGATCGGACGCGCCCGCAAAATTCACAAGAGGGCTGACAGTCTCGTGAATCATCCCCTGGTTAAACTGATCAGCCGATAAAATCAATACGTCCCCGGCATATTGATTTTATAATTCGGTTATGCGACTGCATAATTGACGGGGCGAAGCACGGTTGTATGTGTCAGAGCCGGGTTTTAAGTGTTAGGTGTTAAGCAAGGTAAAAAACAGGAAATTAGGAGAGGTAATTTCAAAATTGCCGAAGGT
>JBAYFV010000096.1:0-11122 GCA_041666985.1 Victivallales bacterium | reverse complement strand
AGCTTGCCATGTCCCTGGTCGGCGACAAGGAGGTTGAATGCTCGGCAGGAACACTTATCGGGTTCCGGGATACGAACGGCGACGCGCATGTAATCATCAGCGATGACCGCTGCCCTGGAAAAGGCCATGCCATAAGACCGCTGGTAAGAATAAAAATTCCTGATATTATAAAGGAAAGCAGCATATCGTCTGACAAGGAATTCGAGATAATTGAGATTGACCGGAATGAAGCCCTGCTGAGATTGTCTTTGGAGCCTTATGGGACCGCTAAAATAAGAATCAAATGCCAATGTGCATGAGGTGATTTCAAAATTACGGCAATGAGGTAATGGCTCAGTAACCACGCCCCTTCGGGAAGGGGCGTGGTTACTGAGCCATTACTCGAAATTCAGAAAATCGCGGCTCAAGATCACTCCTTGAGTTGTACAGACGGATTAGATCGGATATATTTAACTGTTCCGATTGCGTAACCGTAACCGGAATTGACACGTAAAATCCAAGCTCAGGCTCCAGACAATATTTGTTTGCAGTTAATGCCGCAAGGCGCGTTCTTGGATTGTTTTTTTTGTTTGCGGTTTTGGAATTGGAGATTTTTTAATGCGGTTTGCCGGCGACAGTATGGCTTAGAGACGGCAAGTTAAGACAAGGAGGCTCAAATATGCCTGAAACAATTATGGTGGGTATGGCGATTTTTTTCATAGGATTGCTTTTTCAGCTGTGGATGCTTGTGGACTGCATATACTATGAATCGAAGGAATGGGACAAGGTGATATGGATGTGTGTAATAGTTCTCCTGTATGTCTTCGGAGCGACTCTTTATTTGCTCTTGAGGTTTAAGACGAACAGGAAGAGCGTTTTTCCCGGTGAAACAGATAAGCTGTCTCCCCGGAGCTGAAATTATCTTTTAACAAAGTAAATATCTTGAGGAGCAAATGTTTAGAAGAAAATGGGATGGCAAATCAATAATAGACCATATTATGTCGAAGTATGGCAGGAAACCGCTGAATTCGGCATACTATGCCACGAATTATTCTGCGGTCTATGCTGCTGCGGAACGGATTTTCGGTTCCTGGAAATATGCCATTGAGGCCTGCGGTCTCGATTACAGTACAATAAGGAAGTATCGCATATGGTCAAAAGAAATAATCATCAGGGAGATAAAAAAGAGACATAAGTCCGGGCAGTCCCTGAGTTCCAACTATACCTGCAAGAGCAACAGGCCGTTGTATATGGCGGCCATGAAGAGGTATAAAAACTGGGGTGCGGCTGTAAGTGCAGCCGGTTTTGACTATCGGAAAGTCCGGCTCAGAAGAAGTATGAGCAAGGCTGATATAAAAAAGGAAATCCTTGAACTGTATCGAAGGAATGTGGATCTTGCCTATCCGAACATGAGGGAGAAATACCAGTATCTCCTTGCCGCCGGCATGAAAAAGCTTGGGAACGGCAGCTGGGCAAAGGCCAGGAAAGTTTGCGGACTGCATGTCAATTTCAGACTGTCCGATGAAAAAATAAAAGCATGGGAAAAGGCGAACGGGTAGGGCGGGCTTCACTTTGAACAGTTTTATCATAAGACCTTTTATTCTCGCGCTTTCCCTCCTGACAAGAATTCCCGTGAAAACAGGTGTGTCCGGTGACTTGGAATGGGGCAGGAGTTCGGGTTATTTTCCGTTCTGCGGATACATACTCGGATTTATAGCCGCACTTCCGTTCATGCTTCTGAGCTTTTTCGGAAACAACACCCAGCTTGCGATTTACGCAGTAAATATCCTTGGAGCTTTCTTTTTTGTGGCCGTTCTTGCATGGCTCACGAAAATGTTCCATATAGACGGATTCTGCGACGCGTGCGACGCCTTCACTTCAACCGCCTCCACAAAGGGGGACAGGCTCAGGATAATGAAAGATCCGCATTCGGGGACAGCCGCCAACGCGTATCTCTCTCTCCTTTTCATCGGGAAAATGCTTGCGGTTTATTTCGTAATAATCTACGGGCAGGTTTATGCCACCGAGAGGTTTTTAATGATCTACAGGGAACAACTGAGCCAGCACATGACCCTCTTGAAAGCATGCAGGGCTCTGGCTCCCCTCGGATTTCTAGTGGCAATACCGGTTATTGCGAGGTTCGCAATGCTGTTTCTTGCGGCAATCGGCCGTTATCCCCGTGAAGCAGGTACGGGAGCGATAATTGTCGGGAAAGTTCCCGTTGTCTTTCTTGTCGTGGGATTCATCTGGCTTGTTCCTTTCGGATTCCTGATCCCCCTGATAAATCTGGCGCTTGCAGTGCTTCTTTCATGGTTTGTCCTCATGTACTGGAAGGTTAAGGCGGGCAGGCTTTTGGGAGGCGTTACCGGTGACATATTGGGGGCCTGCTGTGAAACTGCGGAACTCGCGGCGGCGTTCGGTTTGATTCTGCCTGAAATGCTAATGTGATTGAATTATGAGCAGAAATAAAAAAGACTTATTTGGAAAGCTCAGGAAATTTTTCCTCAACGATGTCTGGACGATGGAAAAGGATGCGACTCCGTCGTTTCTCCGCCCGTTTATCGTGCCAATCCGGGTCATTTACATGATTGCGCATGATTTCATGGAGAAGAAAACGCTTTCAACGGCTTCATCCCTCAGCTATACGACCGTTCTCGGCATGATCCCCCTCCTTATCATTGCCATGACTTTTTCAAAGGGGTTCCTGCGTGACAAAGCTGAAGAATTCATTCCGAGGGCGATCGACAGTTTCGTCGAAAATGTTGCGCCGCAGCTTGAATCGGTTCCGGCCGGAGACGACGGGGACAAGTTGAAAATATCCGCAAAGGGGCTTGCAGTAAAAAAACTGGCCGATCTGCTCATAAGGCTTGATGCCGGAAAACTCGGGCTTTACGGAATAATCCCCTTCCTTTTCATCGCATACTCAATGCTGCGCACCATTGAGAATGCGATGAACGACATCTGGAATGCGAAACGTGGACGGCCGATATGGCATCAGTTCCTTCAGTACTGGCTGTGTCTCACCCTGCTTCCCCTGGTGATATTTATTACAATGGGGCTTACGGGGACCCAGTTTGTGATGCTGGCCAAGGGGATAAACAATTCGGCGACCTATGTTGTGGTGAAAATACTGCCGTTCATTACGCTCTGGTTCGGTTTTGCGGTGTTTTATAAGATTGTTCCAAATGTCCAGGTCAGGTTATATCCGGCTATTGTCGGCGGAATTGTCGGCGGAACACTCTGGCAGATGAATAACAATCTGAGTTTCATTTATGTGTCAAAGGCGGTTCAGATGCATACTTTTTTCGGAGGATTGGCGGTTATACCCATCATGCTTGCCGCCCTTTATTTCGCCTGGCTTATCGTCCTTTTCGGAGCGCACGTCGCATTTGCAGTCCAGAATATCGATCTTTTCAGAAGCAGGCATCTGGCCTCCGATATAACCCCCTCGTACAGGCAGAAAATCGCACTCGCATGCATTCTGATGATAAATGATTGCTTTGAAAAAGGGAAAACTCCGCCGGACAGGGAGGATTTGTCCGCCAAAACCGGAGTTCCTGAGACTTTCATAGAGGATGTGGTTCCTTTTCTTCTCCAGTCCAAACTGATAAGGGAGAACAATGAAAAGGACGCCTCGTATCTTCCGGCGCTGCCTCCTGAAAAGGTGCATATAAGGGAAGTCCTCGAATCAATAACCGGACCGGTGCATCAGGATATTTTCCTCAAACCGGACAGTGACTACTGGAGAAAAGCCGAAAAAACATGTGAATCCTTCCACAACAGCTGTTCCCGGGAATCCAATCCGCCCCTGATAAGCCTCCTCTGATTTTTCATTTCGCGCAGAACCCGCTTCCGTTCCTTTTTGGAATCCGTTTTCCGCCTTGAGCTGGACATGTCCATGCAGCATTTGTCAATCTGCGTCAGGAAGCTCCCGGGACCTGGGATCCGGTGGATCTGCCCATGTCTTCCGATCTTATTTCGCCGGAAGAACTGCCTTTTTTTCCGCTTTCTCCGCGTCTTCCCTGTCCTTGAAAACCATAAACTTGCATCTTGGTTCTTTTCTGGAGACAATGTCGAAAACCGGAAAGAACCCCGTTTTTTTTATCAGAGGCATGCACCAGCCGGCGCAGTGGTCGCAATAACGTTCCATCGGAGTTGCGTCATTGTCCAGGACTTTGGAGAGGCTGGGACACTTGTTCATTTCAAATTCAACATGGTCTGCGAACTCGTGGATGGTCATGTCGCAGTTTTCCTCGTCTTTAATATGTGTCCAGTATTCGACCATGCCTTTCAGCCCCTTGGTCTTGAACAGCTCCAGACAGTGCAATTCCTGGTGCCTGCTGATTTCCAGCCAGTAGTTCCTCAGGTGTTCTTCACCCTGATCCTCAAGGAATTTGAAAACTTCATTGTAGAACCTGACGAAATGGTCACTTGGTATCATGTTTTGTCCTCCTCAATGTCTGAATGCAGGAACATTCGCCGGTCTTTACGGTTTCCATCTCAAAACCCGTGTTGTGGCACATGCCTCTGTTGACATGTTCCGTCTGATCGCAGAAATGCGGGGATAGGTCAAGCCCCAGTCTCTTCACCTGTCTTACCGCAGGGCATTCATCCACATGGAGAATCACACGGTCTTTTTCACGGATGATCCTGTATTTGCCCTTTTCACGGTCGAAGTAATAAGCCCAATGTTCGACGAGTTCCGAATAATCCCCCCTTGACAGGTTTTCCCTGATGCTTTTATAAACGTCCCTTCCCGTCCTGAAGAATATTTCGTGCAGCGCTTCAATCCCGAAATTTTTCACGATATAATTGACAGTCGTGTTGACCGCACCGTGAAAATCAAGATGTACATTGCCGGTGTCTCTGTACCTCATGTCAGCCTCCAGTTGAAAAACATTTCAATGTGATTGCAGTGAGTTTGGTAATCGTGTCAAATGTTTGCGTATTCAGCCCCTCAGTCAAGAAGATGCCTGTATTCTTCAAGGCACTTGTCTATCTCCTTGATCCTCTGCGGTGTCAAAGCGCTCTCGCTCTGGATGAATGTCCTGTGCGTTGAAAATATGCCGAGTTTACGGAGCGCGTATTTCTGGCCTATCCATACAGTTGAGAGGTCTTTTCCGTAGACTCCCCAGAATATTTTAACAAGATCATGCTGGAGTTCCATGGCTTTCCCAAAGTCCCCTTTGTCAACCGCACTGGCAATGGATTTGAAAATATTTGAACCAAGCGGCGCCATGCCGACCAGTGCTCCGTCGCATCCTGTCATCAACGCCTCGTCCACGGCCCATTCATGGCCTTCGAAGAGATTGAAGTCAATTTCTTTTTTCAGCATCAGCAGTTCTTTTCTGGTGTTCATTGCTCCGGATGAATTCTTGATGCCTTTTATCATTGGGTGGGAGAGTATCTCCCTGAACTCGCCGTAGGTGAAACTTCTGCCGGCTACGCCGGGCAGATAATAAAAGTAAACCGGTCTGTCGGCCCTGTCTGCAAGGGTTTTTATGAATTCCAAGTGGTTTACGCTGGAATAGGCCGGGGGGGGGAGGGTGATGACGTAGGCGCTGACATCATATTTCGAAAGATTATCCATGTTTTTCTTGGAGCCGTTCAGGCTTGTGGCGCTGATTCCGGCAAGCACTTCCGCTCTTCCGCCGATTATGCGGCACGCCTCGGATACCAGGGTGTCCTTTTGCGAATCGTCGAACTGCGTCCATTCGCCCATTGTTCCGAGAAAGAAAAAACCGTCAATGCCGTGCCTTATGTTTCTCTCAAGCATTCTTTCAAGGGACTTTACGTCTATTGTCCCGTCTTCCGTAAGCGGGGTCATTGCTGCCGAATAGATTTTTTTCATTTCAACTCCTTTTTGACTGGGCGTTTAAAAACTTCAGATATTCCCGGAATTAACTGCCGTTGTTTTGCTCCATCCTTCATCGCCGGACATCACGTGTCCGATATTGGATGTCCGCCAGGGATGTACTATATGTACTACATAACAAATGTCAACATCATTTTTCTCTTTTCCTGCGGAACTCTACGGGAGACATGCCGCGCTCGGCCTTGAATGTTTTTGAAAAATGATAACGGTCGTAATAACCGGTTTCAGCGGCAATTTCCTTAATCGTCTTGTCTGAAAAATGTAACAGGAGGCAGGCTTTGTCCAGTCTTGTTTTTTTTAACCACGTCTGAGGCGGAACTCCTACTTCACGGGTGAACTCCCTGATGAAATGATGTCGAGGCATATTCAGTATCCGGGCGATTTCCCCGTTGTCGGGATTGGCTGCCAGGTGAAGTTTCATAAAGTCTATCGCCCTTCTTGTTGCCGGGCTGTAGCCTTGGAACGGGCATTTATAGGATTCCTGCGGCAGGCAGCTGATTCCGAGGCCGATGATTGCCTGAAGCAAAATGATCTGCCGGGCGGAATCATCAGGCATGCAGATTGCAGCTTTCATTATAAGATTTGAAAGACCATCGGGAAGAGGGGAAATGTTAACTGTTCTCTGACTGACCTCGATGTTTCCCTGAAGAGTGAAATGGACAAAAAACTGCTTAAGGGAGAAATTATGGCATCTGGAGGAGAAAGGCACATCCGGCGGAACTAAAGCAAAGCGTTCAGGAGTTAAATTTATCGTTTTCCCACCGCTGATGATTTTAGCCCCTTCTCCAAATGCGTAGTAAAAACGCCAATACGGGGTGCAGACGTCTGAATAATGCCAGCTGCCAATTACTTTGCAGTCACAGGCGAGAATATAAATCTCCGGACATTTGACATGCCACATAATATCTGTTCCAGATTTACATTTTTGATTTTGTTGCGGCTGAAATCTTCTTTTCGAGAGCCACACGGGAAAGTCAACACCAAGTTATATGTCAAAGGCATATCTTCTCCGCAAGTCCTTGTATTTCAAAGATCACGAGCATCTCCGGGTAAAGGCTTTGCCACCGTCGCACTCGTTAAAGTCGAAACTCTGTCCTCTCAATGGCGGAGAGAATATGGTCGGTACCCTTAGGTGCCAATATTCTATGCTTTCACATATTGAAAGTCAAATGTGACGACTGGAAAAATCAGACAATTTTGTCCTCAATGTAATACATTTCCCCAGGACATTTTGCGTCCGGTTGGGAAAAATAAATTGACATAGGCTTAAAATTTAGGAGGGTTCCTGAAAATGTCAGGACAAATCAACGGAATGAATTGAGAATTGGAATTTGGCATGGTAATTTGAACGGCTTACAAAATCAAACCTCCGGTATTGCCGGTGCTATATGACATTAGGAGCATTCCCCATGAAAACATTCGCCAATCACCTGATAGGGCAGAAAAGCCCGTATCTTCTTCAACATGCGCACAATCCGGTTGACTGGTATCCCTGGGGGGATGAGGCCTTCAACAAGGCTTTGAGGGAGGACAAGCTAATATTCCTTTCAATCGGTTATTCGACCTGCCACTGGTGCCATGTCATGGAAACGGAGTCTTTTGCGAGCGGCGAGGTTGCTGAAATCCTCAACAGGTCTTTCATAAGCATCAAGGTTGACAGGGAGGAGCGTCCGGACATTGACACTGTCTACATGGCTGTCTGCCAAGGCTTGAGCGGTAGCGGCGGATGGCCGCTCACCATCATAATGACGCCCGGCAAAAAACCTTTTTTCGCAACGACGTATATCCCGATGGAGAGCCGTTTCGGCATGCTTGGCATGGTCGAAGTCCTTCCCAAAATAGAGGATCTCTGGAAAAACAGCAGAAGCGATATTGCCTCTTCGGCTGACAAGGTTTCGGCGGTATTGAAACAAAACGCCGACATCATGTTCAAATCGGAGATAGGACCCGGTCTGCCGGGAAAAGCGTCCAGTGAGATAGCGTCAACCTTTGACAGTGTGAACGGCGGGTACGGCAATGCTCCTAAATTCCCTTCGGCACACAGGCTGATTTTCCTTCTGCGATATTCGCAGCTTCATGGTGATTCCGGACTCCTCAAACAGGTTGAATCCACTCTGGAAAAGATGAGTGCGGGCGGAATTTACGATCAGCTCGGAGGCGGATTTCACAGATATTCGACTGATGAGAAATGGCTGCTCCCCCATTTTGAAAAGATGCTCTATGATCAGGCGATGCTTGCCATGGCATACACCGAGGCGTATCAGGCGACCGGCAGGGAGGATTTTGCAGCAACCGCCGGGGATATCCTGAATTATGTGATTCGCGACATGACTTCTCCCGAAGGTGCGTTTTATTCCGCAGAAGATGCCGACAGCGAAGGCGAGGAGGGTAAGTTCTATCTCTGGGATTACAAGGAGCTTTTCGCTGTCCTGCCCAAAGACGACGCCCTGCTTGCCGTTAGGTATTTCAATGTTGATGACGAGGGTAATTTCACCGACCCGATACAGGGTGATACCGCTAAAAACATCCTGCATCTCAATAAGACAAAGGCTCGGATATCTGCTGAATTTGAAGTGTCGCCGCAGGATTTGGAGTCAAGGCTTTCAGGAATCAGGACAAAGCTTTTCCAGCACAGGGGGAAAAGAGTCAGACCCTCAAAGGATACAAAGATTCTGGCCGACTGGAACGGACTCATGATTGCGGCATTTGCAAAAGCCGCCGGTGTTTTCAATTCCGGGGAATATCTGAGGACGGCGGTTAGGGCTGCGGATTTCGCACTCGGGAAAATGCGAAATCCGCAAGGGGGGCTTCTGCACCGCTGCATGGACGGGGAGCTGGCGGGCGAGGGGCAGCTCGACGATTACGTTTTCATGGTGTGGGGATTGATTGAGCTCTATGAGGCGGGTTTTGATGACAGGTATCTGAAGGGCGCTTTAGAACTTAACAGGATTGCCATAAGTAATTTCCGTGATCCCGTTCACGGAAATTACTATATGACAGGTGAGAAAAGCGAGAAGATGATATTCAGACCCAGGGTGAATTTTGACGGCGCGCTCCCTTCGGGCAATTCCGTACAGGTGATGAACCTCCTCCGTCTTTCAGGGTTTACCGCAAACAGTGATTTTGAGATAATGGCCGACGAGACGTTAAAGGCTTCCGCTGAACTTATAAACCGCTATCCGGGCAGTTTTACAAACTACCTGTCAGCTCTGCTTTACTCTGAAAACTCATCCGAGATTGTCATCTGCGGCAAAAGGGAGGATAAAAACGTGGCCGAATATGCGAACGTCCTGCGCAAGAAGTATCTTCCTTTCAAATCCCTGCTTTTTGCGCCGGGAAACGATCCGGACGCCGCCATCTTCAAGATTGCGGACTTCGCAAAAGACTATAAACTTCTGGACGGGAAAACCACCGTTCATGTTTGCAGGAAACACGTCTGCCGCAAGCCCGTGACCGATATTGAAGAGGCCCTGGCTGTCATGGGGAAATGAACTGGCGCTCTGAATGTGTTTCTGCATATGTCCCAAATTATTTCAGCTGTAAACCGGAACCCATAACTCTTGTCCCGTCTGCCAGTTCAAAACCCGGCTTTATTTCTACACCTGCCGGTCTTTCGAGAATCATGGGGTTGCGAAACCGCACTGTGCCGGTCATGTTGAAACAGCGGAAAAAAACATTCGGATTGGCGAGTTCACCTGCTTGCGCCGTTGAAAAAGGCAGAAATCCCGTGATCCATCCGTCAGTGCTTCCATTCCCCCATATTGCCAGCCAGACATGCCTGTTGTCTATCCCGTAGACATAAATCCTGACACCTCTCGGATCCTTGTACCAGTTCCCATAGTGTTGCATTCTATCTATTTTCACCTGGACTGTCAGGAGATATTCCTTGCCGGGTTCGAGTCTGGACACCCGTGCCGTATTGATCTGTGCGGATGATTCTTTTGACATATCAATCCTGACAGCCACAGCTCCGCTGTCATCTTTTTCCGTTGAAATGACAGCGCCGTCCGGATTTTCACCCATGGTTTCAAGGGTGTAATCATCAGGGAGTTGCCCGTTGTTTAGCTTGTCAAATGTACATGAGAGTAGATTTTCCGGATCAGTCGCCTTCGCCGGTACTGCAGCCGGCCTGCCGACGGGTGTCAGCAATTTCCTGAGAGACTGCGCAGTTGCCTTGGGTACTGCTGTAATCGAAAATTTCAAATCCGTCTCAGCTCCGGCACGAAGAGATATGGGTTGCGACATCCACTCGCTTCCGCACATTTCCCGGTTGGGGGAACTCCATCGGTACACATTCATAAAATTTTCAGGAAGCTGAAAAACCAGCCCTGCCTGCCTGTCCGGAAAAAACTCCGCATAGACGCTGCCGCTTGTCCCGGTGATCTGATTGGGACTAATGACATGCGACTTGAATTCAGAGGGCAGATCCTTCGCTGTAAAAATCGCTGATTGCCCCTTTTGGAACGCATGTGTGAGGCTGTCTGTGATGCAGTGCATCTCGGCGACAGCAAGCACGTTATGCGCCCAGTAAGACAGGATAACCGGAGTTTCGTCCACCCGTCCATTGCGCAGGGTGATTTCAATATGAAGAGTTGTTCCAGACGCAGGTACCCTGTAGGTCTTTCGCATAGTGACACCCGGCAGTCCCCTTGTGAATGCGCCCTCATAAACAACGATGGCCTCCTGACCGTTATTCCGGCAGGATGCCAGCGTCATTTTCCCGTTTTCATCGCCACTCCACCGCGCTCCGTCAGGGAGCCAGAGCAGATCCATGGCAAATCCACCTTTCGGATCATTTTTTTCGACAAACCCACGCATCTCTTTTGCCTGCCAGTCATATACACGCCCGCCAGTGGGGCCAAACCAAAGAGTCTGTTCGGGTGTTTTCACCTGCAGACAGATTTGAGCGGTTTCGGCAAATTGAATTTCATTATAACTTGTGGTAACAGCGCCCACGGTTCCCAAAGCAATTTTGCTTTGCCTGTTTGCCTTGAGATACGCATCTTTTACGGTCTGGAAGTCCGTTTGAACAGTATTGTCTTTTATTAATTGAAGCCCTTTGGTTTTCGCTTGGTTGGCGGTTGCAATCAGCAACACAGGCGATTCCTTTCCGACATGCACCACGGCGACGCCGTCAGCGCTGCACATCTGATATGTTTTATCCACCGGATTGATCAGATACCGCTGTTTCAGCGGTGTCCCCGAGATTTGGACAAAGGCGTCTTCCGTCTGATGATAATTCAACAGCGTCAATAAAAAATCACCTTT
>JBAYFV010000095.1:0-11222 GCA_041666985.1 Victivallales bacterium | reverse complement strand
TCAAAACTCAAATTTAAAGGAGCGCGGGTTTTCTTACCCGCGGAAATCTAACTCAAGCGGCGGACTGGAAAGTCCGCCCTCCGTTAGTTTTGAATCGGCTCAGGGTAGTTTTGAAATTACCTCTCAAGACTATTAGTACTGCGGAACTGCGGAACCGGTTTTATTTCCGATGCCGCGCAACAGGTCTCCGACATTTTTAAAGGTCAGCAGCTCCTTCTGTGTGAACCGGATGCCAAAACCCTGTTCAATGGCAATGACCAGGCTCACATGGGACAGGGAATCCCAGCCGTCAATGTCATTGGCGGTCATTTCAGGTTTTATTTCGATTTCGTCATTGTCGAAGACTGTCTGGAAAATACCGTTTAATTTTTCAATTGCTGTCATAACCCGCCTTGTCCTGTCTTTGTTGAATTTTGAAATTGAAGACCTCCTGTCATTTAGTAATTTTCAGATCCCTTAACTCTGCGCACACAGCGGAAGCCGTAGGTGTCATAGCCCTGACAGATATCGGCGGTCACCGGATTGTCCGCGAAACGCCGGAAACTTTTGCAGTCTTTCGGACGGCTGGACCAGTTTCCGCCGCGCAATACGCGCTTGTCTCCGGTTTTCGGGCCGACAGGATTAACTTCGGCGCTGGCCGAATAATACCCCTTGTTGTAGAAGTCGTTACACCACTCGGAAACATTGCCGTACATGTCGGACAATCCGAACGCATTCGGCTTTTTCGTGCCTGCGGCATGGACTTTCTCGGCTGAATTATTGCGATACCATGCATAAAGATCGAGCTGGGATTCGCCGCCTTTGAAGAAACGTTCATCGGCGGAGCCTGCGCGGCAGGCATACTCCCATTCCGCCTCGGTCGGCAGCCGGTAGCCGCCGGCTTTGAAATCGCATTCCCATGTCTCTGTATTGTAACACGGCTTCAGCCCCTCTTTCAGTGAACGGGCATTGCAATACTTTACGGCATCGGTCCAGCGGGTCCGCTCCACCGGGCCTTTTTTGTCGCGGAATTTGGACGGGTTTATGCCGGTAAGCGTTTCAAACGACTCCTGTGTGACTTCGCAGGCATCCATGTGAAAACTGTCCACGGTCACTTTGTGAACGGGCTTTTCATCTTCCTGGCCTTTGGCATCACCCATATTGAATGAACCGCCGGGGATCAGCACCATCCGGATTCCGGTGGACGTAGTTTCTTCCACGGGAGTTTCCGCCGCGACAAGCCGGTTTCCGCAAAGAATCATCCCGGCCACCCCCAGAACTGCCGTTGCTTTCATGCATCTGTTCATTGTATGCTCCATGCTTAAATCCGCCTTGTTACTTGAGGTAATTGCGAAATTACCGAAGGTAGGGCGCGTTCTCCGCAACGCGCCGCCCCAGAACGGACGGTTCGGAGAACCGTCCCTACCTTTAAATTAGTCGATTTTGCAATTACCTCTGTTATTTATCAATATGAATTTCCGCATTTTCCCCGGCTTCAAGATCAAAGCTGATTCCCTTGTCATCCTTAATGTAAATAAAGCCTGCAGCCGTCTTTGCGCCGTTTATAAAAACCTCGGCATTCCAGGTTTCCTTGGGCAGGGGGATCTGCAAAGTCACCGTGCCTTCCACCGGAATTTTATTCGCCGGCGACAATGTCACCAGCAACCGCGTTTCATCTTTCCTGACAAGCGATGCCTTCAAATTCTTTCGCAGTTCCACATACCGCTGAATTTTTTCCGGTTCGGACAGCCACAGGACGCAGTCAAGCTTTTTCAGCCATTCGGAGTGTTCGGACGGGATATCCTGCAGCGATTTCTGGTCGGGATACACTTCGTTTATCCAAAGCTGCCCGGCAATAGCGGCCTCAATCTCCTTGCGAATATCGCCTTCCGTTTTTCCGGAAACAACAACATTCACAACATCAGGCGATTGAACCTGGGCAATGGACGCCGACCGGGCGGCGGACTTCATGCCGCGCCATTTCGCGACATATTCGACCGAGGCGTCCGGAGGAACAGATACGCTTTTAATGCTGATGATTCTTTTGCGGACTTCATTTTTCTGCTGCAATGACTCGATATTGATTCCGGTTGCGTTGCCTTCGAACAGCATGAACCAGCTCTTTGAATTATTGTTTTCGCCTCTGATTGTAAACGTCTGAGGCTGTCCGTATTTAATATGTTCAGGACTGATTTCGATGTGCATCACCCCCGTCATGTCGTTGTTTTCATCTACCCACAATGTATGAAACGAGAGGGAACACCCTTTGCCCTGCCACTCGTTTTTTTCATTGTACGGGGTGTTGAATCTCAGGATGTTTTCGCCGTTGACGGACAGTTCATGCCATCCGCCGCTTCCCTTGCTGGCTCCAAACCCGGCCTGAATGACGAATGCCACCGGCCTGCCTTTAAGACTTGCCTGTACGATTGGAGTAGTCCATGAAACGGAGAGATTGCCGTCAAGCGGATATTCCCATAATGCGGGGACCTGCTTCTTTTCGTAATTCGTATATTCGTCCATGTAAACAGCTTTTTTTGACGCTGCCGGATCGAACCCTTCCATGTAAATCTTCTGGTCGTCTCCCGGCTGAGATGACGCAATGTCAGCCATGGACATCAGGATCACCGCAACTGCAAGGAAATGCGTTTTTTTCATTAATGCTCCCGATGGTTTATAAGGAAATATTTCTTTTCCTGATGATTTCCTTCAAGCAGATATCCGCTTTCTTCTTTTTGGCCAGCTGCGCCAGCAATTCCCCTATGTCCCGGCTCTGCAGAGTCAGCCGGCTCCTATATTCATTGACGACCACGGAGGAATCAATCGCGGTGTTTGCCGACCTGACAACCTTGGACTGGCCTGCGTTTATGACAGAAATCAAACCGTTTTCATCCTTGAACCGGACACTGCCGTTTTTCACTTCCATAAAGCAGAGTTCCGGCGTTTCGATAAGGATAAAACTGGATTTTTGCGTCGTGAATACGCCTTGGGCCGTCGCCGCAGTAAAGGTGCTTCCGTCTTTAAGTCCTGAAATGTCGGCTCTGATTATGCCGTTTTTCAAGGTGATGCCAAGCCCGGACAATTTTTTCCGCCTGTCGGTAATCGTGCGCATGTCTTTAAATTGAATAATGCTTCCGGCCCCTATTTCCATTGAAGCCAGATCGGAGACCTGTACGAATGCGGATTTGGATTTGAAAACATGTACGGTATCATCGGCTTTGAGGTTCATGCCGTTGACAATCGCCTTTTCCTTGTTGCCGGATTTAATCAGCCCTCCGGGCGAACAGGCCAGGATACACGGCATTTTATCCCTATCGTCAACCGCGCCGGAAGAGATTCTGTAATAAAACACAAAGGCTACTGCCGAAACCATGGCCAATACTGCGGCAAGTGAGGCGGCAGTCCGTAATATCCTGAAAAAGTGATGCCTTTGCACGGGCGGGACATCTTCTTCCTTGCTGACCGAATCCATGACTCCGCGAAGGAAATCACTGTCATTCCCCGTTCCGTTGCGGCCCATCTCCAGCAGCAGTCCGTCAATCGCCAGCAACGCCGGATCCTGTTTTTCCCCGGACTGGTCTGTCTTGTATTTGTTTTTCATATTTCCCTCCCTTTCCTTAGCGCGCCGCCGCCAGTTTTTCATCAATGCAATCCTTGAGCATGGAACGGATTCTTTCCAGCCGCTTGCGGACAGTGGATTCATTCAGGTTTTCAGATTCGGCTATTTCACCGGTTTTCTGTCTTTGATAATAAAATTTTTCCATTACCGCCCTTTGCTCATCGTTAAGTTTTCCGACGCATTCATTCAGCACCTGAAATAAAGTCTCACGGAACGGTACCCGGGCTTCTGCCGCATCCCACCCTGTGTAATTGAAATCAATCAGTTCAATTATCTCTTCACCCATAGGTATTTCGCGGTTGTTCCTGAAATGTTCCAGATATTTCATCCGGACAATTCCCCTGGCCCATTTCCCGAAATCCCTTGATTCGTCGTATTCCTCAAATTTCCTAAAAGCGGTGATCATCGCCTCCTGGGCTATATCCCTGGCTTTGTGAATATCTGAAACCAAAGAAAAGGAAAAGGCAAGGATTTTCTTGTGATCACGATTAAGCAGCACCTCGAATTTTTTCAGCTTTTCTTCTTTGTCATTCATTAAATTTTCTTCTTTATGAATATTATTGACAGAAACTAAGTGAATGTGACATCTCTTTCGATAAAAAAACAGAATAATATGAAAATACTTTCCGCGCCAAATGCGGATTTTCAGAGGTCCCCTTGATTTATGACCCGCCTCTGGCTATCTTTTCCGCCAATATGAAAATCAAAATTCCTGTCAGTCCGCAAAATAGTGTTCCGATGAGGAAAGGTGTCGGCATGTTCTCGCCTGAAAAACGGTCTCTCCCGGTTGCGCTCCTCCATATGGTGCTGGCAGGTGTGTTGACGGTGTGCATGGCGGGTGCCTCGGCGACAGATGACGGAAAAATCATCGTGCCTGATCTGCAGCCTGCAGTCGCAGGGCTGGGCGTGAGCGGGCGTTCGTTCCGAATGGGGTTCACCACGTGGCCTGTAGACGCAACTGTGGAAGGTGTGGAGGCCGCCTATGCCTTTATCAACAAGCACGCAGATATTACCGCCATCCACCTTGATGGCGGTGTGCCTTGGCAGGAAATGCTGGATAAGAAACCCTTCCCGAAACATATTCAGGATGATTTCAAGCATATTTGCGCTCACCGGTCGGCGGCCAATCCTCTCTATGTTGCGACAACGCCGCTGAACTTCGGGCGTACCGGGTTGGCGGATTATCGCGACACGGCGGAGAATCAACCGTTGCCTGCGGCATGGAGGGGTTTGTCCCTCAATGATCCCAAGGTTAAACGGGCTTATCTTACTTACCTGCAGGGCGTGGTGGAGCAGCTGCGCCCTGATTATCTGGCCGTAGGTATCGAGGTGAACATTCTTCTCGCCAAGAACGAGGCTCAATGGAAAGCCTGCAAGGAGCTGAACAGCTACGTATACGGCGAGCTTAAAAAGCTGTATCCGGGCCTGCCCGTCTTCGTCACAGTGCAATACGAGTATCTGAAAGGTGTCGAGACGGGTAGCCGGCACAACAGGCAGCGTCAGGAACCGGAGGTCAGGGAGCTGATGAAATATTCGGATTTCCTTGGGCTGAGCTCCTACCAGTATGGTCCGCTGCACCACGCTGTGCCTACAGACTATTTTGATATGGCTGCTACGTTTGGCAAGCCGGTTGCCTTGGCTGAATCGGGAGCTATTTCGCAGACATTGCATTACGGCGGCGTGGCGCTTACGGCAACCCCCGCCGATCAGGAAAACTTCGAGAAGGTCATTCTCTCCGCTGCGCAGCGCGGCGGGTATGTTTTTGTCATCGGCTGGACAGGTATGGATTTTGACCGGCTGATAAACAGGCTTCCGGCTTCTGTGCGCGAAATTGCGGGGATTTGGGTTCATACGGGGCTTGCCGACGCGCAGGGAACGCCCAAGCTGGCATTGGGTATATGGGACACCTACTTCAAGGCGCCTCTGAAACAATAAAAAACTTTAACGGGAGAAAGAAATGGACAAGAGATTTTTGCTGACAACATTTGCCGCCTGTACCGCCTCACTGATGGTTTTTTCCGCGTCTGGAAATGAAATCTGCAGTTCTGATGTAATCGCAAAATATACGTCGGCGCCAGTCAGGCTTGACGGCAAACTTGACGAAGGCGACTGGGCCAAAGCTCCGGCATATTCTCTGCGGCTGTCGCTGAAGGCGTATTCCGGTCTGCCGGAAAGCATGCAGAAAAACATTGGCGAAACATTACGGGAAAAAGCCACGGTAAAACTGCTCTGGGACGATAATTACCTTTATGTCGGCGCCGAATTTGAAGATTCAGATGTCGTGAATGAAGGCAAGGAGGATCAGAGCCATTTTTACAATACCGGAGACCTGCTTGAAGTATTCCTCAAACCGGCGAAAGAAAACAACTACTGGGAAATTTACGGAACTCCGAACAGTAAGAAGTCATGGTTTTTCTTTCCGAGCAGAGGCCGTACCATGTTTCCCGCCTGCGCAAGTTACCTCCCTGAAGATTTGAAAGTCGCTGCAACTGTTGACGGCACACTGGACAACTGGAAAGACAAAGACAAAGGCTGGGCCGTGGAAATTGCAATTCCAGTCAGGGAGCTGACCGCATACGGCGCAAAATTCGATAATTCGGCAAACTGGACTATCCTGCTGGCACGTTATAACTACTCGGCCTATCTGCAGAAAACAGAGTTGAGCGCCCATCCGCAGTTGTCCAACACTAACTTTCACCTCTACGAGGAATACGCCAGACTGCGTCTGGAAAAATAATCAGGTACAGGGTTCTGCCCTGCGTATGTTCCCTGAAACCGCCAAGTTCCCGGTTCCACGCCGCAGGTTCTTGAATTTCCACGAATCGGACTTATTTTTAGGGCTTGTTAAAAACAATTACCTGAACGGTGCATTATGCGTTGCCCCCACTGCAGTTGTCTGGACGATAAAGTTGTTGATTCCCGGATAACCAGGGAAGGCGAAGGTGTCCGCAGGAGACGGGAGTGTCTCAAATGCCAGCACCGTTTCACCACATATGAGACAATTATCCACGCCGAGCTGAAAGTGGTGAAGAAAAAGGGCAGCATCAGGGAGGATTTCGAGAGGGACAAGCTCCGTTCCGGAATAGCGAAGGCCTGTGAGAAGAGACCGGTTAACCCCGAGGATGTTGACAGGGTTGTTGACAATATAGTCACCGGCATTGAAAAGGATTTTGACCGCGAGATCTCCAGTGCCGAAATAGGAAAGAGGGTCATGGACGCGCTGAAGGAGCTCGATGAAGTCGCATATGTCAGATTCGCCTCGGTCTACCGCCGTTTCAAAGATGTGGAGCAGTTCGTAACAGAAGTCAGGAAGTTGGAACAGAAATGATACAGTTGTCAAGTTCGGCCGTAATTGTTGTTTGCGAGGACGGGACACGGAGAAGCTTCGAATTCGATGAACTTCAGTCCCGCCTTTACAAAAGCTGTCTTTCCTGCGGGATAAATGACAGTACGCTTGCCGAGGACATTACGCTGTCGGTGGAGTATGTCCTTAAGAAAATCTCATCGGGGGAACAGGTGTTCGCCGTCTCCGAGATCAACAGTTTTGTGGTGAGGATGCTGGAGGATGCCGGTTATCCGGAGATAGCCCGGAACTTCATCAGGCAGAATAAAATCCAGAAAATAGACGTAAAGCCCGACCTTTCGCTTGTTTCAGGAATCGTCCGCAAGCATCTTGCAGTCGAGGGGGACGAACTCGAATCAATAGTCCGGAAAGTGCTTTCATCCTGCGATATGCTGAAGATAGACAAGGGTTCGTCCTCCCTCATAATTGAACTTGCCCGCTATTACAGGGAAAAGGATTTTGAGTTCAAAACCTCTGAATTCAACATGCCCCTGATCAAGTCTGGCAGTCCATGGTGTGTTACGGCCGATCAGATAATATTCTCCCTTTCCCTCGATGCAAGGGTGCTTGCTTCGGCAAACATACTTTCAGTTAAAAATGTCAGCCGGCTGTTTCCTGCGGTGAAGATTGACCTCAGTCTTTTCGAGGCCGCACGTTTTTATACGCTTGACAAGCCGCTGACCGAACTTGCCTTGCTCCCTTGTTTCAGGGCCTGCGCCACTGGAATAACCGAAATTTCAGATGTTTCGGAAAAGCTCTATGGCGCCTTCCTTGCCGAAAACGGATTTTCAGGACATGAAACCAGTTTGCCGGTTTTCCTTAGAATCTGCGATGCCGCCGCCTTTTCGGATGCATATCTCGATGTCAAATGGCCTGAATCCGGAAAATGCCTGAGCGATATGTTGGCACTGCTTGCCTCAATGGTTGACAGGGAGATTTCAATAAGAAGCCCTAATTAACAGTTAAAATTTATTTAAAATTTGGATTATTGACGCTTACGGTAATATATTCCCCTTGTGAGTGACGAATAATTAAGGATAGACTGGAAATATGGCAAATCCTGTTGCATGTAAAAGCCCCACGGGATACGGCGGTGTAGTCATTAAAGTTGTGAGCGGTTCAATGAAGGGGACTGAGTTCCCCGTGAAAAAACCTGTGATATCCATGGGACGTTCCCCCGAGGCGGATTTCCAGGTTCACGACACGCTGATATCAAGGGTTCACTGCAGGCTGACATATGATGATGACGGCAACTGGTATGTCGAGGATTTGAACAGCACCAACGGAACGTGGATGGTGGGGCAGAAAGTCGACAAGAGAGTCCTTCTCCCGCTCAGAACTTCCGTCAGGATCGGCAACACGATATTCGAACTTTACAATATCCATGCGGCCCGGGACGAAACACAGTCGTTCTCGATACCTTTCGTCTCCTACAGGATTCAGCCTGAAACCCTCACCTCTTCCACGGGCGCGGAGAAGCATCAGTCCCCTGTCCAGGTTGATCCGATGAGGATTGCCAGGGAGGAGAACAAGCGTCTTTCCGCCATATATAAATTCCAGAACCTGATTGCGGCGATCTTCAATGAAGCGGAACTTTGTCCGAGAATACTCAGCGCCATATCCACCATAATGAGTTCCGACAAATCATACCTTCTGGTTTATGACCTTGCCACCGGGGCGTTTGAACCCGTGGCGGCAAGAGACAAGGATGTCCCGATGTCTCCGGTTGACACCTCGGCGATCAGGAAAGTCATCGTGGATTTCGTGAAGGAAAACAGGGAGGCCGTCCTTTCGTCGGATTCAGCGTCGGACAGGCTCAGGGTGAAGGTTGCAGGCGCGCCTGCCGTTGTCGAATGCACAATGTGCGTCCCGATGCTCGGGAAACAGCAGCTCAACGGAATGATTTATCTTAACATCTCAAGCGCGAAGGAGCCGTATACCGAGGATGACCTCAAGCTTCTTACCGTAATCGGACACACCGCAGGCATGGCCCTGGAAAACAGCAGGCTTATTGATTTCAACCTCAGGAACGAGAGACTCGTGGCCACAGGTACAACCGCAGCCCATCTTTCACACTACATTAAAAACATTCTTGCGGGTCTTGACGGGAGTCTCAATCTTCTCAAAATGGGAATTGATGAAAAAGATTTCGGGCTTGCAAATGAATCTCTCCACATCCTTGCCAAGAATCACAGGCGTCTCGGCAATCTGGTCCTGGATCTGCTCAATCTCACAAGCGAACAGAAACTCAACATGAAAATCCAGGACATAAAGACAATACTCGAGGACATCAACGAACTTCTCCTCCCCCAGCTCAAGCAGGACGGGATGACTCTGACATTCACTCCGGATTCAATGAGTCTTCCGCTTTTTGCGGAGATAGACGCCAAGGGGATCCACAGAGTCCTGCTGAATCTGATCCTGAATGCGGAACATGCCATTCAGGAGAAAAGGGAGACTCTTGAGCAGAAGGATATGGGCAATATAATTGTCGACGCCTCCTTCACCCTCGACAGGGAGTCAATCGTTTTCACGGTCACTGACGACGGGATGGGGCTGAAGTCTGACAGCGTTGAAAAGATATTTGATCTTTTCGTCTCTTCCAAAGGGGCCGGAGGCACCGGTCTCGGCCTTACGGTTTCCAAGAGAATCATAGAGGGACACGGCGGCACAATCTTTGCGACCAGCGAAGAGGGAAAGGGCTGCGTCATGACTTTCACAATACCGGTCAGCCACAGCGGAGTCAGCACATCAACGCGCGCCATCGGCAGAAATATCTTCAAATCCGCACTGAACGAGCAATAAGTCACTTCAACTTGGCCAGATAGATTTTCTGGTAGCCGCAGTCGGCCGCGAGTTCATAGGATTTCATGTTGAATCTTTTGGCTATTGATTCCATTCCGCCCTGGTTGCGGGCGATCACGTAAATGCTTCCCATATTTCCGGGAGAAGCGACTTTCCTGTTCGGCTTGTCGAAGATCCAGAAGCCGTCATCTACTTTGAGGAGTCTGCCGTAGAAGATTATTGACGGATGGTCGGCCGCAAAATCAACGAATGCGAAGCCGCTGGTTTTTGCGCCAGCAAGCTCGATGGATTTCCTCACGGTCCCGATTGGATTGAATTCCGCCCTCATGAAATAAGGTTTGAAAAAGTCATCCTGCCCGCCTTTTGACAGCCTGTCCGAAAGTTGAACTGAAAATGCGTACGGCCACAGAACCCATGCACAGCAGGCGCAGAGAATGGCAACCAGCGCGCGTCCGGGGAATTTTCCGTTGAAGTGCCTGATGAAAGTATCCGCCATCGAGCAGAGAATGAAAATCCATATCGGCCAGAGACAGAAGAACGCCCTGGGAAAAGGGGCAGGGGATTTGAGCAGGAAAACAACAAGGGGTATCAGGAAAATAAGCGATATCTGAACTTTTAACGCCGCCCCCGGTTTTTCTTTTGAGAAAAACATTCCGAGCGGTGCAAGGATGATCAATGGCAGGAAGGAGATCAGGAACGCGCCGTATAGATGAATTGAAGCTGATATTCCACTGGACCAGCCCTCAGAAAGCGAAAGCGCCTTCATCAGCTTCCCGAAAATGGGAATATAGAAGATGAATAATGCCGCAACCGGGATTATTCCAAGATAAAGTGTTTTGTCTGAAAATATCTCTTTGGGCTTAAGGGACGGAAGAACGAGAAGATAAATCGCCGCAAATGCGATGAGGTTCGTGGGCATTATCCCTGCGGCAAGAAAAGCCAGAAGGGAAAAGAATATGAGGTGGGCCGGTTTGCCGTCATCCCGGTAGCACAATGCGATTTCAAGGGAGATTATGATTAACAGGAAACTCAGCATGTATCCGCGGATGGCGGTTGCGTAAATCGCAAACGGCAGCGAAACGGCGAAACAGAAACAGGCGATGACTGCCGTCTCCCTGGAGAATCGTCTGCTCCACAGTTTCATGATTAAAACTATGGAGGCGAAGGCGGTGAGTACGGAAAACAGGCGCAGTGAAACCGCATACGGCATCTGACCGCAGAGGTCAATCCAGAGGCGCAGGAAAATATTATAGACGATGTGGTTGTTTGGAATGCTGTAGAGCCGGTAAATGTCTGCGATGTCCGGAAGCATGACGAAATCCATGACTGTCAGCGCCTCGTCAAACCACAGAGGCCTGAAAAAAAGGCCTATGATAATGTTCAGTGTGACAGCCGCAAGGGTGAAGCATGCCAGCACAAATGCGAAATTCTTGTTTTTCAGAAAAGACCCGGTCATTTTTGGTTTTCTACTTTCTACTT
>JBAYFV010000094.1:0-11267 GCA_041666985.1 Victivallales bacterium | reverse complement strand
ACTTTTGGTTGCGAAGATTTTGAGGATTGGTTTGCATTCGGAGAGGCTTTCGATACCGGGGTATCGGAAGCCCTCGATGAATGCGAATCCAAACTCGAAAGATCGCAACCGCATAGCGGCGAGCATCTTGCGTTCGTATTTTTCCGTTCCTCCTTCGGACGATATTCATATCGCCCATCAGTCGGATCGAGAAAATCCAATCCGCAATCTGTCTCGCCAAAAGCTAAATTTTCACCCGCGTGGAGTATGTTTTCACTTCTCAACTTTATTTAAATCTTTTTCCATGTCATTCCTGAAATCCATGGCGCTGAATTCAGGGCTGTCGGGCAGTGCCAGGAAAATGTTTGTCGTCTTGTCGGTTTTAAGGAAGCCTTCCGTTATTTCAAAGTCCAGCACATGGCCGCCGTGTCTCCTGTCGTCGCTGATAAAATGCATGTGTATTCCGGGAACATTGACGCCTTTGAGGAAATACGGTGTGAAGAAGCCGGCAAGAGTGCCTTTCACATCCCTGAATTCAAATACGGGCTGGGTTTTGACAACTTCGGCAAGCAGGGGATAAGGTTTTGTCTGGGCGGGGACGCTCCTGGCTTTTATCATTTTGAATGTCCCCCCTATTTTTACGGCGTAGACGTAGTTCGGGAGAAAATACATCGGGGAATCTTTTGCGAATTTCGCGGAATTTGTTCCGCTTTCGAGGATAAACGTGTCTTTTGCATCGAAGAATGTGACGCATGCGAACGGAGTTTTAGTCCCGGGGGAAACCTCGTAGACCTTTCCGTCCGATTTTATCTGGTGGAATACTCCGTCGAGGAGCAGCATTTCACCGTCGAGGTTGTTGAAGGTGCCAATTCCGAAATCTCCGTGTGCCTTCAGGGATTCAACGTCCTTGTCCCCGTCATAAGACGCATTCAGCAGTGCGTCAATGGTGGAGACCTGGTAAAGCGTGTCCTTCTGCTGCGGGCAGTGGGCGCAGCCGCTAATGAAAACAAGGGATAGAAAACTTGTTATAAGAATATTTAAGGGAAGTTTTTTCATGTCAGTTTTCAGAGGGTCACTTTATAATTGTAGTTGGTAATGATGATTTCGGAGACGCAGCCCCTCTTTTCGGCTTTTGAATTTATGAATCTCGGTACGGGAACCCTGTGAATGTTGAATCCGGAATAAAGATCGTCGAAGAAATCATCGTGAGGATTCGAATTTTTCGGGTCGGAGTTGCTCAGCATCATGCTTATGCCTCTTTCATGGAGCTTGCAGAAAAGGGCCGAGAGCCTTATCTGTTCCTGATCATCAAACCTTGTGCTGCTGTATGCGGTGAAGTGGGAGGATTTGCTGATGGGCCGGTATGGCGGGTCAAAATAGACAAACGAATTGTGTTTTATCTCGTTTTCGAGATTGTCGAACGGTGCTTTTTTAATTTCCGCCCTAAGCAGTATTTTTGATACGTCCATCAGGTTGTGCGCGTCGCATATTTTAGGGTTGTCGTAATCTCCTGCGGCGGTATTGAAGTCCCCGCAGGAATTGACCCTGTACAGACCGTTGTAGCAGGTCTTGTTGAGGAAGATGATCTGGGCGGCGCGCCTTATCCATCTCTCGGAGTAGTTTTCGAAATCAATGTGTTTCCTCTGCGAGTTGAACTTCCACCTGAGTCCGTAATAATACGTGCTTCTCTCCCCGCGGTTCAGCTTGAGATAGGACTTTGCGTATTTTTCCAGCTCTGAAACAAGCTTGACCGGATCCCGTTGTACAACCTTATAGGCGAGGATCAGCTCCTCGTTGATATCGTAGAGGTATGAGTTTTCAATGTCATAGTTCTGGATGATGTCAAAGAAAACGGCGCCGCTTCCCAGGAAAGGCTCAAAATAATTTTTGATTTTGCGGTTTTTCAGGTCGGCCGGATACAAATCCTGGAATCTGGGGAGCAGACGCCTTTTTCCGCCCGCCCATTTCAGGAACGGCTTTATTTGGGCGGGAGAGTCCTGGGGCTGTCTTGTTTTTCTTACAGGTGCGTGCTGTCTTTGTTTCATGGTTCCATATTTCAAATGCATGTAAAACTCGAAATCCGAAGCACGAAACTCGAAACAAATTTAAAATATGAAAGTTGAAAAATTGCAAACATTCGAATTCATACTTTACAATTTCGGATTTCAATATTCGGATTTCGGATTTGAGTTTCGGGCGAAGCCCGCCTTAATTCAGTGACAGTCCGAAATACAGTTTGAGCCAGGATTCGAGTTCATCGAATTCGAGGGCTTTTCCGGTTGAAACCAGATATGATTTCATGTTTTCAGTGATGCCTTCCCCGCCGTATACGACGATCCCGTTAATCGGCCAGGCTTTGATGTCTTCAATCGTAGCAGGAAGTTTTTCCTCTATTGTGCCGGAAGTCTTCTGGTATTTGCACTCGACGCCGAGGACTTTTCTTGTGGTCGGATCGAGGAGGATGACATCAATGTTCCGGTTTGCGCCCCATATCCGTTTGGCTACATTGTACTCTTCCTTTGTCTCAAGTCCGAGTTTTTTTCCGAGCTCGACGATTTTACTTACAAGATCGTTCCCGTCCTTGATCACAACTTTTGCCGTTGCCATATGTTTCCCTTTCCTTTGTTATTTCTTTACGACTCCTGAGAGGGTTTTTAATTTAAACCCTTGCCCTGAAAGTTCCATCTTTTTTCGGCAAATATTTCTGATGTGCGAAAATATAACGCGCAGATTCATATGCGCGGACATATCAACTCTTGAAGTTCGCGACTCACACACTCTGCCACTTGGTCGCTGGTAACTCTCCTGAAACTTGCCTTAAAAGTATGTCGGGCTTAAGCCCGACAAGATGGCGGTCTAAAGAGGCGCCTTACTTATATGGCAAAAGTTTCCTATAGCATCCTTGAAGATTTTTTTTGAATGAAAAAATATAGTAGGAAAACTCAGATATTCAAAGGATTGGAATGATTCAAATTAACGGCATATTGTCAAATATGCGTTGATTTGATGGAATAACGGTGTGGATTAACGGTTCACTCGCAGCATCTTTCGAATTCAAGATGGGCGAAACGGTCGGTCATGCCCGCAATATAATCGGCGACTGCGCGGTGCAGTCCGTCCTTTTCGATCCTGGTTTTTGCGAATCTTCCCATCAGTGCGGGATTTTCCGTATAAGCGGTGAACAGTTTTTTCATTTTTTCAACCGCATCGTCATTCACGTTGGTCACATCGGGGTGAAAATAGACATTGTGGTACAGGAAATCCCTGAGTTTTAAAGTCATTTTTTCGAAATCCGGGTCGAATGAAACAATTTTATCAGGATGCTTCTGCGCATCTTCCGGAGCCGCGATTTCATTCTTTCCGAGAGATTTGTCGGTGTTGACTATCACATTGCCGACCATCATGTCAATAAGGCATCGCACCGTGAAGGCCATCTTCCTTTCCTTTCCGCCTTTGGATGAGCGTTCATGCGCCTTTTCGAGGGCGAGCCTCCAGATTTCGATTTCGTTCAGCATGTCTTCGCTTATCAGGCGGGAATCAAGTCCGTCGTCAACATCATGTCCGTAATAGGCGAGATCGTCTGCGACATCCGCAACCTGGGATTCAAGCGAGGCGTGGAGCGGAAGTTTCACGTCGTCAAGTTTTGTCAATCTGTTCCTGTGCTTTATCAGGCCGGTCCTGACTTCCCATGTGAGGTTCAACCCGTTGAATTCGGGATATTTCTGTTCGAGCAGATCGACGACCCTGAGCGCCTGGAGGTTGTGATCGAAGCCGTCGCGGTTCTTCATCATCTCGTTGAGTGCGCGTTCGCCGGAGTGGCCGAACGGCGTGTGTCCGAGATCATGGGCGAGGGCGATTGTCTCCGTGAGATCTTCGTTGAGGTAAAGGGCGCGTGCAATGGTTCTTGAGATTGCAGCCACCTCGATCGTATGTGTCAGCCGTGTCCTGAGGTGGTCGCCGGTGCCGTTGAGGAAAACCTGTGTCTTGTATTCGAGCCTCCGGAATGAGCGGCTGTGGAGAATGCGGTCGCGGTCGCGCTGGAAATCGGTTCTGAACGGATGGGGATCTTCCGGGAAAACGCGTCCGCGTGCCGCCATGTTGTGTATCGCATAGGGGGCAAGGTCGCTGTCTTCGTGACGGTACTGATCTGAGAGTTTTCGAATCATGATATTTTATCCGGATGTGATTGAAAAACAAATCTAGCACGTATATCATTCTTAGTAAATATGAATAACAGTGAAAAAGAAATTTATCTGATGAAGGTTTCAGCGGCGCTCACCGTGGCGTTCGCCATTGCAGGAGTCTTCATGGCGATGATAACCGATTCCATGTCCCTCCTTCTTGACGCCCTCTACGGGGTCGCCGACATGATCATATCTATTGCGGCTGTCTTTGCGGTAAGGAAAATACATGCCCCGGCTGACAGGAAGTATCACTACGGATATGCGAAGCTTGAGCCGTTCATGACCGGCATAAACGGTACGCTGATCCTTGCACTGTGCTGTTGTACGATCATAACAAGCATTCAGGACGTCCTGAATGCGGATCCCGTAAAATATCTTCATCTTATAATCGCTTACAGCTTTATCAGCATGGTTGTCTGCTGTTTCTTCGGCCTTTACATGCTGCGCCGGGGGCGTGAATGGGGTTCCGAGGTGGTTCTTGTTGACAGCCAGCTGTGGATGGTGGAGGCGATCATAAGCCTGGCGATCTGCATCGCTTTCGGCATCGGACTTGTGTTTGAAGAAATACCGGGATGGGGGCAGTACACGACTTATGTTGATCCTGTCACATGCATTGCGCTTTCCCTCTTCCTGATTTCACAGCCGGCAAAGATAATATGGGGCAGCTTCCGCGACCTCCTTGATGCGTGTCCTGCGGATGACATCAGCGGGAGGATTTCCGCGCTTGTTGACGACTGCCGCAACGAACACGGCCTTAAATCGGTTGAATGGCTGCGTCTCCGTAAAGCGGGGCGCCGCCTCTTCCTCACCGTATGTTTCAGCACTTCAGAAGATCATGACATAAAAGAAATGAACAGTATCCGCGAGGATATTTCAAGAAAGCTGAACCTTCTTGTTCCGGAACTTGACCTCTGCGTCCTTTTCAGCAGCAAGGATTGAGGAAGTGCGGCAGTTTGGACGGATGAAGCTGTTTGCAAAATTATCACAGACTCTAATAACAGGAGCATAAGATTTGTTGAAATGAACATGAGTAAAACGCCTGCCGTCAAATCAGATCTCGACACGCCTTGCCTGATTATTGATCTGGACATTCTCGAGGCCAATCTGCGGAAGATGCAGTCGATCGCCGACAAGGCCGGCAAATCCCTGCGTCCGCATGCCAAGACACACAAGTGTTCCGCCCTTGCAAAAAAGCAAATCGAAACAGGGGCCATAGGCGTTTGTGCGGCGAAGCTTTCGGAAGCCGAGGCTCTGACCGCTGCCGGGGTAGGGGGGGTGCTGATAACCGGCCCCGTGGCTACAAAAAGCAAGATTGATCGTGTTGTCTCCCTGCTTGCGAAGGCGCCTTCACTTATGATTGCCGTAGACAATCCGGGCACAGTTGAAATGCTTGGTGCGGCATTGCGGGAAAACGGACTGTCCATGGATGTGCTTGCCGATATTGACATAGGGCTGAAACGCACAGGAGTCATGCCCGGCTCCGCCGCCGCTTTCGCCGACCATGTCCTTTCACAGCGGAACCTCCGCCTTCGCGGCATACAGGCGTACGCGGGGCATGTCCAGCACATCAAATCATATGATGACAGAAAAACCGAATCCCTCAGATGCCTGGCTGAAGCCGTCGCCGTCTTCAGGAATTTGCGGCCGAAGCTGGGGCCGCATCCGATATTCAGCGCTTCCGGGACAGGAACCCATGACATCGACCTCTCCGTCTCCGAAATTACTGAACTCCAGGTTGGATCGTACGTCTGCATGGATGCGGAATACATGGCGGTTGGTTCGGCGGCGGACGAAAGCCGCTTTACCGCGTTTGCCCCGGCCCTGCGCCTCCTCACCGCCGTAGTCAGCGCCAACCAGAAGGGGTTCGTCACTGTGGATGCCGGATTGAAGTCGCTCTACAGGGACGGGGCCACGCCACAGGTGCGCGGATCGGGGGAGCGCCGCCTGCGCTATGACTGGTTCGGCGACGAATACGGGAAAATATCTTATGACGAAACAACCCGGCCTCCCGCCGTAGGTGAACTGTTTGAACTTGTGACATCACACTGCGACCCCACGATAAATCTCTTTGACCGGTTTTTCCTCGCAAGGGGTGAAGAGCTTGTCGGTTCATGGACAATAGACCTTAGGGGATGCAGTCAATAAGATTGGGATTATTGGATGAATGGGTGATTTATGTGCCTTTGTGGTTAATCTAACCAGGGATTGTTTTTATGAGATGTTTCTTCTGTGAGAATATAACCGATGCCGGCACACATGTTGTTCTTCCGGAAAGGGAGTCGCAGCATTTGTTCAAAACCCTCAGGGGCAGGTCTGGCGACGTTGTAATGCTGATTGACGGCAGGGGGACGGTTGCGACAGCCGGGGTGGGAGACGGGAAAAGACTTTCCGTCATGGAGAGAAACGCCGTGGCGGAACCTGAAGTTAAAATCCATCTTTTCATTTCTCCCCCCAAGCACAATAAAATGGATCAGCTTCTCACCCAGTGCTGTGAGACCGGCGTTTGGAGCATAACATTTGTAATTGCGGATCATTCGGTTGTACGACCGGAGGAAGGGGCTGTTCCGGAAAGATGGAATGTTCATCTTATTGAAGGGTGCAAGCAGTCGAAAAATCCTTTTCTGCCCGTGTTTGGCGAAGTCATATCCTTCTCCGGCATGATTGAAAAAATAAGGGAACGGAGAATCACCGCTTTTTACGGCTCCGTGGAAAAACAGGAATCAGGCTTCGGTAAGGCCGGCATATCGGATGCGGCATGGATCGTCGGGCCGGAAGGAGGCTTCAGTCCTGCCGAAGAGGAACGCATGAAGGCGTCGGGATTTATGCCGCTTAACATAGGGAGATGGGTCATGAGGGTTGAAACGGCGGCAATTGCAGGTTCTGTCATTTTAACGAATTGCGGGGCGAAATGCTGAATACAAAAATCACAGTGCATGGAATGAGGGGATTCACGAAATGGAAAATCGCGATATTGTTCTGTCTCCTTTTTGTTGCCGTCCCCCTTGCATACAGCCTTTATACCGGACACATATGGGAGGATTTTTTCATAACCTTCAAGTACAGCAGCAATTTCTGCGAAGGGAACGGACTTGTATATGAGATAGGGGAAAGGGTACACGGTTTCACATCTCCGGCCGGAACGCTGCTGCCTGCATTCTGTTATTTGGTGACCGGTGCCGACTCCTTTGAAAAGGCGATCTGGCTTTTCAGGATTGCTTTCTGTATCCCGGCATTTGCCGCCGCCGGTGTTTTCGTCCTGTCAGTCTTTCTGAGGGACAATACGATCCATAAGCTGACTCCTGCGGTATTCGCAGGTCTCCTGTTTGTCACCGAAGCGAAGTCGGTGGTCTTTTCGGTGAACGGAATGGAGACCGGGCTCATGCTTTTCTTCCTGTCCTGGTCCTTCTATCTGATGAGCAGGGAGAAAAGCGACTGGTTGCAGAACGGGGTTGCCTGGGGCGGACTGATGTGGACTCGGCCCGATTCCTGCATCTACATAGCAGCTCTCGCCGCCGCGTTTTTCATTTTCGGTTTTGAACGGCGGAAAAACTTCGTCATTTCAATTCTGAAGTCTTCAGCCGTAACCACAGTTGTTTATCTGCCGTGGTTTTTGTGGGCATGGCATTATTACGGTTCGCCGGTGCCGAATACCGTCATGGCCAAGGAGGGGCTGATTGATTCCGCCGGGGTTTTTGGGATGTTCAGGCATGTGTTTGCGCATCTGCCGTATACGACATCATGGATTTATGCCCCCGTGTATCCGCAGTTCGAGGGCTGGAATCCCCTGGTCTACGTATTCTCCGGCATCGTCGGTGTCTTTGCATTTATATATTGGATGATCCCCTATTCAGCCCGGGACAGGATCGGCAGGGCCGCGTCTTTTGTCTTTTTCCTTGTTTCAATATATTTTGCATGTATGCCGTTTCCGTTTCCATGGTATTTCCCGCCTGCGGCAATGATCGGGATAATTGTTGTTGTCAGAGGAGTTTTCACCCTTTCAGGATATATGAGGAAAGAGGAGAACCGGGTCGCCTTTCCGGTGCTTTGCCTTTTCGGGATGTTTGTTCTCATGTCCGTAAATCTTGCGCTGACGTCATATGAGATGATGCTGCAGCAGAAATACATTGAAAACGGTACGCGAAAGCGGATAGGCGAATGGCTGAAGCATAACACCGCCAAAACCGACAGGATTTATGTTGAAGCCCTTGGCTACATCGGATATTTCAGCGAGAGGAAAATGCTTGATTATCCCGGCCTTGTCACTCCCGAGGTGGTGAAGCTTGTTAAAAAAGACAAGCTTGATTACGCGTCTGTCATTGACAAGCTGCATCCTGAATGGGTGGTCGCCCGCACCGAGGATTATTACTGGAAGCTTTTGCCGAATTCCGCGTATTTCAGGGAAAATTACAGGGTTGTCATTGTTTTCGACGCCATTTACAACCTCGACTCCCTGGGCTACATCCCCGGCGAAGGATACCTCATGTATGACTCATATTATTATGTTTGCAAGAGGAAAGACAATGGTTTGCCGCCACGGCAGACGATGCATTAGCCGGGGAATTGCACAAAAGCGGTCGGAATCCAGGAGTCAGGATTCTTCAATCCGGCAAGTAGTGCAGGTTGGCGATGAAATACATCAGTGACGCCAGGAGGGCCGCGATAAGCGGAGTTGCGAGCCAGCCGATGCTCACCTGGGTCAGTTTCCTGAAGTTTATCGTCTGTCCGCCCTTGATTACCCCTATTCCCAGTATCGCGCCTATTATCGCCTGGGTTGTCGAAACCGGAACTCCGATAATCGCATAGATGTGGACAGTCAGCGCCTGTGAGAAAACGCATGTGAATGCTGAAAAAGCGTCAAGATTCACAATTGATTTTCCAACAGTCATCATGACAGGTTTCGCATAGGTCAGTACCCCGAATGCGATTGTAATCCCTCCGAAAACGGCGGCTTCTTTAACTGTCAGCATGTTGTGCCCGACAAATATGGCGCTGACATTCGCCACGTTGTTTGCCCCGAGGGCGTAGGCACCGTAGCATCCTGTGACAATCAGCAGCATGGACATTGCAGGGTCGTAAACAAAAACAGACATGTTCAGTTTTCTTATCACGGCCCTGAAAATGTAATAAAATACAAGAGTGAAAAGCATTCCCCCTACAGGTGTGCCAATCCAGCAGATTATGATTTTTGTCAGACTTCCGATATTGAGGGAATGCTGGAGAATGCCGACTCCCGCGATTGACCCGACGACTGCCTGCGAAGTTGAAATGGGAAGTTTCATTACCGTCAGTAAAATGACCGCCAGCGCCGCTGAAAAAGATACGACGATTGCCGTCCGTCTCGCCTTCCTGTCAGCTTTCTCCTGATCCTGCGCCCCCGGACCGGTGAAGGTCGTATCCTTTCGAAGTTCATGGCTCAAGGTGCTTATGCCACGTTCCCCGTCGCAGACAGCGCCTATCATGACAAATAACGCCGTAAGCCATATCGCCAGCCTGTAACTCACCATCCGCGAACTTACCGCAGTCCCGAAAACATTGGCTGAATCATTTGCGCCAAGCCCCCAGCCCATGAAAAGGCATCCGAGATACTGTACAAAATGGCTGAACATGCAATTATCTCCTGATTGTCAAGTCCTCCGCCTACTTCTCCATCTCATCAAACGGACTCTTCACGGAAAGCCCCGGCCTGTTCATGACATGCGTGTAGATCATTGTTGTTGCCACGTCTGCATGACCCAGCAGTTCCTGCACTGTCCTTATGTCGCTTCCGGACTCCAGCAGGTGCGTTGCAAAGGAGTGCCGCAGGGTGTGCGGTGTCACCCGCGAAAGCCCTGCCTTGAACGCCGCCTTTCGTATCTGCTCCTGGAACGCCCCCTCAAGAACGTGGTGGCGGTGCTTCAGCCCGGTTCGCGGATCAATTGACAACTGGCGCGACGGGAACATCCATTGCCAGCCCCATTCAAATCCGGCGCGGGGCATCTTATGCTCCACCGGCGGCGGAAGCCAGACACCTTCGACATTTTCAGCGCGGTCTTTCTCGTACAGGTAACGGATCCTGTCAAGATGTGCCGCGAGTTCCTTGCGAAGCCCATCCGGCAGAACCGTCGGACGATCCTTCCCCCCCTTTCCCTCACGCACAATGATTATTCCCCTGGCGAAATCCAAGTCCTGAACCCTCAACCGCAGGAGTTCCAGTATCCGGAGACCGGATCCGTACATCAGCCGTGCCATCAGCACCGCTGTCCCGTCCATCTCCGAAAAAAGCCTTTTGCATTCTTCCTTCGTCAGGACTGTCGGAAACTTCGCACCCCTCCTCGCAGGACTGTAACCATCCAGGTTCCCGGGTTCCTTGCCAAGCACCTTCCGGAAAAAGAAAACCAAAGCGTTCAAAGCCTGACGCTGGGTCGAGGCCGATGCCGACCTCTTCACCGCCAGCCAGCTCAGGAAGCGCTTCATGTCTTCCGTATCCGCAATCTGCGGATCCTTCCCGAGCCAGTCGCAGAAACGCCATATCCAGTCACGATATGTCTGTTCAGTCCTCCATTTGTACTGGCCGACCCGCAGGCGTTCGACAAGCTTTTTCTCCCACGCTGTCTTTCCCTCGTCCGCCTTTTCAGGTTCGATCCGTCCTGCCGGACGCTCAATATCCCGGGACTTTTCCGGCGGCGAAGCATTATTGTGGTGCTTCATGGCATTCGAAAAGAACCAGCGGAGGGCCATCCGTTCGACGGATGCTTCCGCTTCTGAGACTCCGAGTTTCGCCAGATATTCCTTTGCCGAATCAAAACACGCCTTCTGGGAGCTGTTCTTCAGATATGAAAGATATTTGATGATTGCGTTCTGGAATTTGAACTTCTCGCCATGCCCGAGCAACGGATCATCCTTCAGCTCCGAAGACCACTCAGGATACCAAAACACATGATTTTTACTTGATGTTTTCATGGCTTAAGCATATCGCCGATATTGGTCAAGTCAAGTCGCTTGTCCAGGATTCCCATCTTCCAGGATAATTCCCTGCCATTCTTGAATTCCGATGATTTCATACTATGCTACCACAAGCCGGGACGGTTGACAGGTCATTCCAGGCATCTAGCCACGACTTGATGT
>JBAYFV010000093.1:0-11466 GCA_041666985.1 Victivallales bacterium | reverse complement strand
TTACAATTTTAATATGATTAATCGCTACTTTATATCGGTTCGCCGTTTTATCAATGGTGAAAATGAAGAATTTGCCCTTGCCGTCCATCTTAGTAGTCGTATTCATAAATCCGATGACGTTGGCCGAGGTGGTTTCGGATGCCGGGGGCTGTCGGCGGAAAGACGGGCATACCCTAAGCGGTATGTCCCTTTCCGCCGACAGCACGCCCCCTCTGCCGTTGCTCCCGCCAGCGTCACCGTATTTATGAACACGACTACTTAGTCGAGCAAGTACAGCAAGGACGCTTCGCTTTTCGCAAAACTGCCGTTGATGTTAAAAGACGGCATTGCATTATTAACATGATAAGGTTTCATGTAAAAATAAATACAATTATTTTAGTTTTATGCATAGACACAGGATAATATTGAAGTTTTTCAAAACATGGCATTGACATTTAAAAACAACACTGTATAATTAAAGTAATACAGTTTTCTGCAATTAACGAAGACGGTGACTGATTCTAAGGGGGTAATGATGAAAAAAATCACACACTTGGAAATATCGGCGGATAACAATGACCCCCGCTTATCGCCTCCCGGACGGAATCGGAAGTTCACACTTATCGAGCTACTTGTGGTCATATCCATCATCTCACTTTTAGCCGCAATGCTGCTTCCGGCCCTGAAGATTGCCAAGGATAAGGCAAAACAAATCTCCTGTGTCAACCGCCAGAAGCAGGTTGGCGTTTTTATCAATATGTATGTGTCCGACTATGACGACGTGTTGGTCACCCACAGCGAAGATACGCCGTATTACTGGACTCTTTTTCTGGCGGACTACGCTAAACTCGACAGCACGTTCGTATGTCCTGCCGGAGTGCCGGAAAGCTATGTGCAATATGAAATGACCTTCGGAATAAACGCGTTTCCGCCGTACTACTGGAACTCCCGTCCGACTCTGCCATCCGGAAACAGGATTTATCTGGCCCTGCTAAAAAAACTGAAGAGTCCCTCCGACTACCTCATGGTAACCGATACCTCGTATGGTCTTCTCTACGGCAATTCATATTATGCGGGAAAACAATGCGCGAGCTACGCAACGGCCGCCAACAACGCTCTCCACGGCATTCACCTTCGCCATATGGAATCGGCCAATGCCCTCTTCGGCGATATGCATGTGGACGCTGTCAGCGCCAGCGGATTCAGTCAAATCATCAAAAAACCGGACATGAATGCAACTGTCACAACGCCGATTAGTGCGGTTTTCTCCCGAACATATAGGATAATGAACATCCAATGAAAATCTCTTCCCGGAGTTCAGTCCCGACGGCGGCAAAACGCCTGACCGTAGTTGGACATCAGACTGCGACTCGGCGGACAGGTTCAAAAAAAAACAAAAAACAATTTAGTAAATTATAAGGAGTCTATGATGAAAAGTTCATTCTTCGGTTTCTGTCAGTTCATGTGCAACCTTAAGCCAGCGCCCTCATTTCCCGTGTCGTTGCGTTCAATGCAACAACCCGGACGTGCCGTCACCGGGAGAACCCTGGTTTTTGTCATTGCCATGCTGTCTGGCATCCTGTTCCTGTCTTCCACAGCCCCGGCCTCTGACGGAAAAGAATTAGTATTATATTATAATTTTGACAATGACACTTTGCCGGCAATCACCGATCGCAGCACATTTGGCAACAACGGGGAAGCCTATGAGAAAGTTGTCCTGACCGAAGGCATATCCGGGAAAGGGGCTTATTTTGACGGGACGCTGGCCAGCAGAATCATAGTTCCGGCAAGCGAATCTTTAAATATAACCAAAGATTTAACGATAAGTTTTTGCATTAAGCCCAGTGAAGTAATCATTAAGCAGCCGGGCGAAAAGCAGAACACCCAGGATTTATTTTTCCGCGCATGGGACTGGCGATGTTTAATCAATCGTCGGGGGCAGATAGAAATAACAATGCCTGGCGCTACAGGGAAATCCGGCGAAAAACAGAATGGCAGAACCGGGGCTACTGCCGTGCTGGTAGATAATAAATGGACGCAGATTGCCTATGTTTTTAAAGGCGAAGCCGAATCCTTGAGTCTGTATATTGACGGAGAATTTGTCGCAGGACAGAGATGCGGCATGAATGCGTCAAGAAGGTCTGAAGCCTCAAAGATTCTTCTTGGCGGCGCTGATGGCGGCTGGAGTTTTAAAGGCGCCATGGATGAGATACGTGTGTACAATTACGCAATGGATGAAAAAGAGGTCAAAGCCATCGGGCTGCCGGTTGACTTGAAAAAGGCCAACGACATGCGGGATGAATTAAAAAAACTGCCTGGGAGTTTGAAAGAGTCAGTTGCTGCCGGTAAATGTTCTCTGCGGCTGGCGAACAGCCTCGGGGTTCTGGTTGATGCGTTAAAAGCCAGAATTGCCCAGTCGGAAAAATCAGGAAGCACGGACATCATTGACCAGAATAAAATCACGGAGGAATTATTTTTTTTAAACTCCACCGTTCTCGGATTGAAAAACAATACCATGGGTTTGGATAATATCTTATGCTATCAGGTAAAACCGATAAGCGATGTCATCCGCCTGCCTGGCGCCTTCCCGGCAGATGGCAGGATAAGCACAGATATTGAAATGACCGCGGCGCAAGGCGAGTTTGAACCGGCATCATTTGTACTAAGGTCTTTCGACAACATTGAAAATATGACATTCAAAGTCATGCCGTTGGAAAGCCCCGCAGGTACGATTAGCCCATCCGCCGTTGATCTGCGAGTGGTGAAATGCTGGTATCAGGCAGACTGTGCCTGGAAAAACGTCTGCAGGCTGAATCTTGATCAGCGGGTAATGGTGCCTGAACTACTACTGCATGACGAAAACATCATAACAATTGACGAAAAGAACAAAGACAATTACATCCGCCTGGATTTTCCTGGAGGAGCCAAATATGAGTGCATCAGCAAAGAAGGCAAACAGGCGGATGTCGGGAAGAGGTTGTATATTCCCGTCGGCGAATTTCCCGTCCGTGACAGCGACAAACTGCTGCCGGTAAAATTGATTCCTGGCCAACACAGGCAGTTTTGGGTTACGGTAAAAATTCCGGCAGCCGCCAAGGCCGGAAACTATTCGGGCAGGATCGTGCTGGAAAATGACGGCAGAAGCCTCGGCTCAATGAGTCTGAGAGTTCGCGTATTGCCGTTCGCCCTACCGCAGCCGCAGACCAGTTATGACCTCAGCAAAGAATTCTCCACCAGCATATACAACACCAGCGTCCTTAACCCGGGGAAAACAGGAATTGACTGTACTTACCGCAACGCAGCACAGCTCAAGGCGGAATTCATCAACCTGCGCGACCATGGAATTACCAGCCCGATGTGTTACCAGTTGCAATGGAATTATGACCTGGAGCTCCTGGACCAGGTGCTGTCATTGCGCGACGAGGCGGGACTGAGCAAATCAGCCCTTTACATGCTTGGCCCGGAAAGCTGCATGGGTTACATCTGGCCGGATGCGGCCAGAAAGCGTGATACTTCCTCCCCTGTCGTACAGAATGAGTTTGTAACCAAGGTGGTTGCGCTTAAAAAGCTGTCGGAGAAATGGAAATACCGTGACCTGTATATATACGGGCTTGATGAAAGCAGAGATTTGAAGATATTCGATATGATGCGAATCTATTTTGGATTAGCTCAGAAATCCGGGGTTAAAGGGTTTGTGTCAACAGCGGGGCTGAACAAGCCGAGCCGCTATGTTGATGCATTTCTTTTCATTGGGGACTTATTGGATCTTGCCGTAAACGGCGGAGATTCCAGCAGGGAGGAAGCAGCCCGCTGGCATAGTACGGGAAAGCGTGTGTGGATGTATAACGCCCCGACCGCCGGTCTTGAAAACCCGCTGATCTACCGGCAGAATTTCGGTCTGAAATTATGGCGGAACAATTATGACGGGTTTGCCACTTACCTGTATTACGGCAACTTCGGGAATCCCTGGAATGACTTCGACAATGAAATCTACCGCGACCATAACTTCGTATATCCGACGGTTGACGGCGTGGTTGATACCATTGCATGGGAAGGCAGCCGGGAAGCTGTTGACGATATCCGTTATGCCACGCTCTTAAAAACCCTCTGCTCGAAGGCGGCGGGAGATGAGAGCAAAGAGAAAATCTCATCCGAAGCCGAAGCCTGGTTCCAGAGCATTGACTTTGACAGCGCAGACTTGGATGCAGTACGGTTGAAAATGATCGATTATATTTTAAAACTCCAAGATTGAGAGTGTACCAACGAGGGAGCAAGAAGGTAGAATGAAGAAACCCGGGCGTCAAATCGACAAATCTGGGGGAAAATGTTTCTCTTCCAGTGGAAGTAACTTTCCAGGGCTGAACCTCTACGGTATCCGCGACTGTGCATTTTCTTTGAGTTCGCAAGCATGCGCCTTGCGGGTTGTGATGGCGCTAGTTCTCTGCACCGGCCTTGTTCCGCCATGTTACGCAGCCCCCTTAGACCCGGCTTATGAGCCGAAGAACTACAGACGGCCGCAATTTAATAACGCAGATAATCATATGCAAGTGCAGTTCCTGCCTGAGTCCCGCAAGTGGGAACGGATGGATATCTACGTGCCAAAGACCGAGGCGCCTCAATATGAAGGGCTGCCGTGCGTGATGTTAATCTACGGGGGGGGGTGGCGCGGCAAGGCAATGTTCAACAGGGAAAACATCCAGATATTGCTGGATAACGGCTACGTGGTGGCCGTTCCAGACTACGTCCTGTCAGCTCAGCAGCCAGTGCCAATTACGGTTTGGGACGTGGCGGCGTCCGTGCGTTTCCTGCGGGCCAATGCTCAGAAGTACTCCATTGATCCCGGACGGATAGGCGCCATGGGATCGTCTGCAGGAGGCATCCTGCTCCAACATCTCTGCACATCGGACTCGCGGACAGTGGTGCGACTGGAACAGCATGCCCAGGCGCCAGGGGCCGTACCTGTCCAGGAGCCACATCCGGCGAATGAACTGTTCTCGGCCAAATTGTCGGCCTTGGTCATTGACTGGGGCGCATATCAGATGGAAAGGCTTAACAGTTTGTCTCCTGACGATCCTCCGCTGTTTACCGTGCATAATGACAAGATGGGAACATGGTCCGCCGGAGCCAGGGCTTATGCCGACTCCGGCGCCACCGTCGAACTGGCCTACATCAACGTTAAAGACACTCACGCCGTCGTTGGTGTGCATGTGCCAAACATCACCGTCAATGATAAATCCGGCAGGGAATGTTCCTTGGGAGAACGGACACTCCAGTTCCTTGATGAGTATGTTAAGAATCCTGCAGTAGCCACGGCACCTGAAATACTGCCCCATGGCGGATCAATTCCGGGAACAACTCCGGTCATACTCCGCAGCGTGCATGACTTGGCGGAAATCCACTATACTACTGACGGTTCAGAACCGGATGCGGCCTCGCCGGCATACATGCCGCCTCTTAAAATCAACCCCGGACAGACACTCAGAGCCATCGCAATCAGACCGGGATTAAAACCTAGTCCGGTCGTAAGCGCCACCTTCATCCGCTGCAAGGAAAACTGGCCGATAATTACGACAACGCAATCAGCCTTCGAGGTTGAGGCAGGTCAACAGTTCTCCGCAGTCTTTGAAGCTCAAAGCCCGAAACCAGTTACCTGGCGAATTGACGGGAAAGTCTGCCCCGTCAGCGATACAGGCAGTCCTCCATTGCCTATGCCTGTCCTGAAGATCGATTCCACCAGTGGCAAACTCACCGGAATGTCACCGTCCCCGGGTACGGCGGTCTTCATCGTCAGCGCCAGTTTTAAAGACGGCGGGGAGATCCTTTACGACGCCCGCTCGGTCACAGTCACAGTGAAATGACAGAAGTCGTGGAATCATAAGTCAAAGGGGATTCTTATGCTACGGCTGCTCGGTGATTTGTTCAACAATACAGTCAAGGATTTACTATGATTTTTTCACCTCCTGGTCCAGAACAGTGGATAGATCAAGGCATCGCACTGAATATGCTGCCGGAAGAAGGGTTTATCCAGAATTTTACCTGCACTGCCGAATCAACCGATGGAATCAACTGGACATTGTGGTATTCGTCTCATGCTGAAGGTAAGATGAATATTGCTGTCGCAGAAGGCGTTCCGGGTCATGGAATGAAGCGTTTCCCAGCTGCGCTTTTCCCCGGAAAAGCATCCGATGCAAGACTGTCGATCGGCAATCTGCCTGAAGGCTGGTATCCGGTCCAGCCTGTTTATCTAAAACTGCCTGATGGTCGGCATCGAATCTATTTTTGGGCTCATTCCTGGGATCAGGGGGTTGTTCGTTATCTTTGTGCTGACAGCAGAGATGGCAGACGGTTTGAAGTACTCGACCCTTGCCGCCCCTGCCTGTATCATTACAATGATCGTGCGGTACCAGCCGCGTTGTTCGGACCGGCCGGTCTGACTTTCGGCAAGCGCGCCATGCCCCGCCCGGCAGGCGAGCCGGAGGCCAATCCTGAATTGCTGAGCAATGATGCGACTAATGTATATATGCTGCCAGACGGCACTTTCGAGATGTTCACCGTTCATATTTCCCATGTGGAAAAGGATGATCCCCGCTATATCGCCCATGACAACGCCGCCGGCTGGATTCGTGTGATTTATCGCAGAACCAGTAACGACGGGATTACCTGGTCGGCGGGAGAACAGGTGATCGCTCCAGATGCCGATGATCCGTCCTGCCTGCAGTTTTATTATCTTGCCGTTGCGCATTTACCGGAAGGCCGGGTTGGATTACTGGGCCATTACAACGTGCAGGCGCAGACAATGGATATTGAATGGTGTTTTTCCGCAGACGGCATCCACTGGGAACGCCCGGCCCGCGTGCCTTGGCTGCCACGCAACCCTGAACAATCAGGGGTTCACGGAATTTATGCCCCACATGCGCCGGTGAAAATTAACAGTAAATGGCATTTGTTTTACACAGCCTGCAATTTTACACATAATCATTCGCTAGTCAGCGGGAAGGAAAAGATTGCCGATATTCGACTGGCGGAAATCAACGCCTTGATTATCAGTCCAAAGAAAAATTAATTTAAATCACTAATTATTCAGGAGATATCCATGAGTAACATTTTAGAAGCCGGACAGTATCCTGTATTCACCATGTTGGCGCTTGATGACAGCGCCTTCAACTTCAGAAGCGGGTTAGGTTATCATATCACAAAACCAACTGTTATTAATAAGCCGGTGCTTACACCGGCGGCTAATAGGGATGCTCCGGATGCGGGTGCCGCGCATTTCTACGGCAGCATAATCTGTGACGAAGGGAAGTACCGTATGTGGTACTATGCCGTCCACTTCGGCAAAAATCCAGACTGGGACGAGGAGAAGGTCAAGGATCTGGAAGAATGGAAGAACGACCATATACAGGGACCGGTTTGTTATGCTGAAAGCGAAGATGGCATAAACTGGATGAAGCCTGCCCTCAGGCAAGTGAAATTTAAAGGAAGCTTTGAAAACAATGTTATTGACCTGCCTAATACATTTACCTCCTGCGTGAATGTCATTAAGGACGAAGGTGATCCAGATCCGGCCAGGCGCTACAAGATGGTCTATCAGTACTGGGTTTGGAATAAAAATGCCACTCGCGGGGAGCGTTGCGCCTGTATGCGGACTGCGACAAGTCACGATGGCATTCACTGGACAGCAGGGGTGCGCTCTCCCATTAATGAATTTGTCGAATGGTGCGGTTTTTACAAGTATAACGGTTACTACATAATTAACGCTCATACAGCCTCCCCGTTTCAATTTGGCTACGACGGCAAGAGCATGGGAAGGCAGGGAGTTGTCTGGATTTCTCCTGACTTTGATAATTGGATTAGTGAGAGCGCCTTCTCCTTTACTCTGTCGGAACCGGAGGCAATTCCCGAGCGGGGACAGAAGGGGTTATACGATCAAGTACACTTGGGAACAGCAGCTATGAATTACGGAAATGTGCTGGCCGGCATTTACTGTCGTTGGCGCAATGATCGAGACTTCAGCAAAATATCCGGTGATTTGTGTTTTGTCATAAGTAACGACGGAATACGATTCAGGGAGCCGGAAAAGGGATTGGTCTGGCTGAAGTCGGAAGAGTTTCCCGCAACTCCTGCCAGCAAAGTTCCCGGGAAAACAGTACTGTGTCAATCCAATGGATTCATCAATGTGGGGAACGAAACTAGAATATATCTGGGCAAGTGGTTTAATGCTGTTCATTTTAAAGACTACTATGCCGAGATAGGCTACGTAACCATCCCTCGTGACCGGTGGGGCTGTTATCAGCTATGGGATAAGTACAACGGTGGCTCAAAAGACATACTAATCCCCGAGTTAAAGGACATGCTGGATATTTCCGGCAAAGGAACCCTGTGGAGCGAGCCCGTAAGGCTTCCGAAGGAAAACTTTGAGGTGTTTTTTAACGCTGCGGGCGCCCTGGGGATAAGCTTGGAATTGCACACAGAGAGGTTCAGTCCTCTGGGTGGCTATACCGGCAGTATTCAAGATGACAATGGCTTCGAGCTGCCTCTCTCCATGAAGAAAGATATTGGTGGATTAAAAGGGCAAGTCGTAAGGTTCAAGTTCAACTTTAAAAGGTCTGCCGGAGTGGAGCCCAAACTTTATGCCATGTATATAAGGAAAGTGGGACATTGTCATCTTCTTCAGCAATCTTGTTGAGATGGGGAAACTACACCTTTGTCCTTGGTCTGCTTGATTTATCCAGAGCATCCGGCTACATTCCAGCCAGTATGAAAATCAAAATTCCCATCAGTCGGTTGATACAAAGTGTAAAGCAAATCCGGCGGCCCTCTTTGAGGCAGGGCGCGAGGTTAATGAAGAAGAAAAACGGAGGCATGAGAATTCATGAAGATCACTGATGTCAAGACACACCTGTTGACTGGGCCATGCACACTGGATCCCTATTTGTCGGAGGCGAGAAAATACCGCAGTGCGGCTTTTATCAGGATCGAGACCGATAAAGGGATGACAGGACTGGGAGAAACGTATGCCGGCTATTTTTTCCCAGAGGTCGTTCCTGAAATCGTCAATTTTTTCAAACCTATTCTGGTCGGCAACAGCGTTGAGGATATCCCGGAGCTGTGGCATCGGATGTATCATTGCGGCAACTTCTGGTGTCGTGTCGGCCTTGGAGCGATTGTGCTTGCCGGGATTGAAGCCGCTTTATGGGATCTGAAAGGCAAGGCGCTGGGATTGCCGGTCTATAAGCTGCTCGGCGAATCCTGGAAAAATCGATTTCCGGGGGCGAATGGATTTGACGGACATTCGCGGATTCCCTGTTACGCCACCGGCGGACCAAGCAACTATCCCCACGACAAACTGGCCGGGAAGATCGAATATTACCATTCACTGGGGTTTCGCGGAGTGAAGGTCGGCGCAGGTGCCTATTGGAAAGACAGAGGTTTTGAAATAGCCAATGAACCGGCGGCAGCAGCGGATTTCGAAGCAGAAAAAGCAGCCAATATCCGGCGGCGGTTCGGCAACGATCTGCGGCTGATGTTTGATGGGCACATGGGCAACAGCCCGACAAACACCTGGGGTTTGGAAACCGCGACCGCTGTCGCCAAGGCGCTCGAACCTTATAATCTGTTTTTCCTGGAAGAACCGCTTCCTTATACCAGGCCGGACCTGTACGCCGAACTCTGCCGCCGGACCAGAACCCCGATTGCCGGCGGCGAATGTCTTACCGCTGTATGCGAATGGCAGGTCTTCATTAATCAGGACGCTTTCCTGATTGGCCAGCCGGACGCATCATTCACCGCCGGACTGGACCAGTTCATGGAAGTGGCGTCAATGCTGGCCGGGCGCGGACGGAAAATAGCGCCGCATGCCTGGGGGGCGGGAACTTCGCAGATGCAGAATATCCACTGCGGGTTCGCATGTCCTAATACAGCAATCATCGAAGTCGCCCCAGCCTACGGCCCGTTGCACAGTGAAGTCATCGGAGACAGCCTGAGAATGAAGGATGGATACCTGCTACCCCCGGAAAAACCCGGGCTTGGAGTCGAACTGCGCGATGATACAATCCGCCGTTTTCCATTTGTGCCGGGCAGCGGAGAATACAATAGCGTTCCCGGCAAAATAATGCCGGAACAACAGTCATAAGGAAAGAAATAAAATGATCAAGATCCTGATCGATATGGAGATGAACGAAAGTGCCGTTCGAAAATTAAGGGGCATTCCCGATGTCGAGACCGCTTTTATAGAGCCTGATGAAAATAAAGCGAGAACGTTGCCGCCGGAATTGATAAAGGACAGGAATGTTTTGTTTTGCACGTTGCCGCCGGTAAACGTCAGTGCCATGTCTAATCTGAAATTGCTCCAGATTGCATCCTCCGGATATTCGCAGCTCTATAATCTTGGGCTGACAGAACGCGGAGTAAAATGCTGCAATGCGCGTGGAGTTTTTGACGTTCCCATCGCCGAATGGAATATTGCGATGATGATCAACCTGGTACGCGACCTGCGCGGCATGATCCGCAATCAGAATCAAGGAACCTGGGATCGCGATGCGCGGTTTCAACGTGAGATACGCGGTTCCGTGGTAGGTCTGTGGGGATACGGAGGGATCGGGCGGGAGACGGCACGCCAGGCCAAAGCAATGGGGATGGTGGTGCATGTGATGAGCCGTTCCGGCGTGAAAGCCCTGGAAAATATTTATGTGGTTGAAGGCACTGGCGATATTGCCGGTGTTCTGCCCGACAAGGTCTTTTCCGCAGACCGGCAAAAAGAATTTTTGTCCGGTCTCGACTTCCTCATCCTCTCCATACCGCTGGGCAAAAGAACCGAGGGAATTGTCGGCGAAGAAGAGCTCAAGTCGTTACCCAGGACCGCATATGTGCTGAATCCCGCGCGCGGACCGCTGATTAAAGAGGAAGCATTGCTGAAAGCGCTGAGGGAAGGCTGGATTGCGGGCGCCGCTCTCGACACTCATTACCACTACCCGATGCCTCCGGATCATCCGCTCTGGAACTTCCCTAACGTGATCATGACTCCGCACATCTCGGGGTCGTCACTGAGTACGCATTTCAACGAGCGCGTCTGCGATATTTTCATCCAAAACGTGAAACGGATGCAGTCCGGCGAACCTTTGCTGAACGAGCTGACACCGTTGCAACTGAACGGAAACTAATGAATAATGAGCCAATTTCAAAATTGACGAATTCAAGGTAGGGATGGCTCTACGAGCCGTCCGTTCTGAGGCGGCGGTTTCGGAGAAACCGCCCTACCTTCGGCAATTTTGAAATTACCTCAAGTGAACAGTATTTGGGCTAATTTTCCCCCAATCCCCTAATATCGATGAGAGAACATTTACCCTGATCGGCCCCTCCGGGGTAGAATCGATATCTTTTTTCCATGTCCTCTCTTGTGATCGGATGCCATTTGTCATCAGACGGCAGAAAGAAGACCTTCCAGGTCAGTCTGGCCAGTTCGACGTTTTTCCCGTTGAGGATGTCGAG
>JBAYFV010000092.1:0-11502 GCA_041666985.1 Victivallales bacterium | reverse complement strand
GTGTCTTCGCATGCCAGGTAAAGACCAATCCGCTCGTTGTGGCAGGCCAAAAACTGAGCAAAGGTCAGGCCTGGATAGTGACTATGACCGCGTGTCAGATCCCAGGAGGCAGGAATGTCGGCGCCTAGTCTGGGGTGATCTGCGGTGGCATCGCACCGAGGATCGCGGAGGAGCCGTCCACTGTGATGCCCTTGGAACACCACGAACGTGTCAGCCGGATTTCCGCCCAAATCGTCGGCACATACTACAAATGGAAACTCCACATGCACCAATTCAAGGCCTGCGTTGTTCTCGATGGTCAAGCGCCAGCGACTAAAACGGTCGGTGTCCATGGCACGGACACTGAACTCCAGGTGCAGATCAAGTCCTCCGATCCGGGAGTAGTGAGCAGTCAACAGCTTTGCCCCGTCGGGCTCGGTTTGAACCGTGACCGTGACTGACTGTGCCACAGTGGAAAGCAGGTTTTGGAACTCCCGACGATCATCAAGGTAACGAATGACAAAAGCCGGATCATCCTGTGATGCGGCAATCATCTCCATGTCCGGAACCGCATGTGAGCGGCAGGAAACCAGGCGAGCCGTGGCGGGATCAAAACCCAGGATGTCGCATTGCGTTCGCAACACCAGCGGGGTGGATTTCAACGTGGTCGTATTCATCGTTATGTTCTCCTCAATTAAAGTTTTCCTGTTTTACGGGTTCATCCGCCCGTTGGAATGAAATACGCACTGAAGTCCAGCCGGATATCCGCACTTAGACGGCAGGCGATGGCAAGCCCGACTGGCATGCCGGTCGGAGCGGCGGGTGAATTCATGCGCCATGCCTGCCAGGTCGCCGGATAGGTTCTGCCGGGCAGGACTGGCGTCACTTCGGCGGTCATGCCGTTCAAAGTGGCGCTTGTCTTGAAAAACAGGCCCATACTACCGGTCGACGACGCCTTACCGGCGCGCGAGGCGACTGCGCATGCCACCAACATACCACCGCGCTCCGCTGCAGGAGTCTCTCCTGATACCGTAAAAATACGCCCGGCATCCGTGGATTCCCTGACAGCATCGTAAACACCAGCCGTGACAACGATTTTTTCTTCCTTTGCGATGTCAGCGGCAGTTTCTTTAACTTCGAGCGGAACAGCTACCGTTGGAGCAGTGAACGTCTGGCGTGATGGAGCCTCCGGGAAACTTAGATCCGAAGATGGTTTTTCACCGTTCAGAACCAACTCGTAAAGGGCGACTTGGAAAGGACGCAGGCAATCGCTCGTGGCTGACAATCTTGCTGGTCCGGGATAATGACGAAACACGGTATAAGACCTTGCAGGGTCGAGTTCGAACTCCGCCAGATTGTCGAATGTGACCGGGTAATCGCTCCATGCGAAGTTGTTTACCGCCACGAAAGTGCGCTTTCCGTCTGAGCAGGCGTACCCGTATGGCTCGTTCCGCCACGGATCGCCAAAAATGAGCCGGGAATTGATGAAACACTCGGGTCGCCTCCGGAGCAGCCGCATAAACCTCGCCATGTCGTGGAGATCGTCGTCACTCAACCTATCCTCCCCCAGCCATGGCTGGAACATCAGATTGCCACGGCAAAGATCCATGATGACTCCTTCGCGCCAGCGTTCCGTACCAATAGAGCTGTTCCATGGCCATCGCGAAAGCCAGATTCCAAGCGAATCCTTGCCGAGTCTGGGAACATCGGAGATGAAGGACGTTCCTTGATCCAGGGTGACTGCCACGCCATCACGGACATAGAGCGTCGGTGTCATGGAAGGCGAAGCGGCTTCTATCTTCAGACCGCATTCAAACAACATGTCGCCGTGGAGCAGCCACCATGGCGAGCGGTATCCCCAGTAAAGCATCAGAAAGACCTCTGGACATGCTTGATCAAGTGCCGCGAAAAAGTCGATGACGCTGTCGTAGATCGCCTCGGTGGAATATACTCCGGGCCAATGGCCGTGGCACTGGTTGTGGCAGGTCGAGAGCAGGTTGTCGAACTTGAGCAGACGCGCCCCTTTTCCCCTGACATGGTGCAGGAATGCGTTTTTGAAGATCGAGCGGATGGGTTCAGCCGCCCGACATGTCATTGCCTGTGCATTGGCTGTTATCGCATACGATGGCTGGCCGGCCATACAATCAGACACCAGTGGATTGAGGCCTATATGCCAACTGGCCACTGTGGCGCTGTCGATCCACAACCCGTACTTCGCTCCGGTTTCTGCAAGTGCCTGCTGAGCCTTGTCGAACCCATTTGGGAACAGATGATTGAACTTCACGAGATCCGCAGTCGGATCATGCCAGAAATCGACCGAGACCATGTCGAACATCTCTCCGGTCTTGTTGTGGAACTCGCGCAACCAATCGGCATGACGCAAACAGACATCCTCCGAAAGTTCTTCACCAAGAGACTTTTCCTGGGGGATCGGCCATGAGCCAAACATCTCCGTGATGGCATACGGTTTGTCGTGTCCGCGACGCACCCGGCGCATGCGCGGCGACAGGTGGTTCAGAAACGCCTCCTGCGAGCGTCCCGCTTCCGCCACGCCTAGAACCGCATTCATGCTGGAGAAACTCTGTCCCGGCATCAGCAACACTCCAGGAAACTGACGAAGCTGTACACGTCCTGACTCGCCCATGGCCCAGCCAGCCGGATGGTCGAGAGAGAAAAAAAAGGCATCGTCTGCATGGACGGGAAACCCCATGTCGCCCTCGCTCACCGGTGTGCCAGTCTGATAGTCGCCCAGACGCAGGTTCATGATCCGCACCGCATGTTTACCGACATTTTTCAGTGCGATGGATTTTATGAGCGTCCTGCCGCCATCGGCGGGGCGGTAATACATCTCAGCCGTGATCGGCTCTTCTTTGGCGGCCAGCACGACGCGCAGTCCGTTGCCTTCCAAACTGCTTTCCATGACATGGGGTTGAACCGCAAAGGTGAGTTTTCTCACCGGGGATTCGCCGGATTCGATATGCTGGAAATATGCGGGCTGCAATATATGCGGATAAGGCCAGTGGTAGGCATGGGCTGGATCCGCCTCTTCAAAGCGCAGGCTACGGTCGATCGCGCCTCCGAGTTGAAGAGCGAGGATGTTCACCTGTCCAAAACGCAACTTCTCATAGAGCGGGTTATCCGGTCGCAGTTCATAGCTTCCCGGCTCGAACCAGCGTCCTTCCACCTTCCGTTCGCCGACGAGCGATCCATTGACGAAAACCCGCGTGTGGCGGAAATCGCCTACACCAAACCCGCCAAGTGTAAAACTCAAAGGTTCGCCTTTGAGCGATTCGGGCAGAAACAACCGTGTCCGCGCCCAAGCCCAGTATGTGGCATCGCCAACGAGCCCGAACAACCCGGGGGACGTCCCCCACCGCGAGGCGTCTTTAAGGTGCTCATGGATGTCCGGATACTCAGGAAGGTGATAGCCAGCCTTGAAGCCGTTTTCCTTATCGGGAGCGACTGCCTCTTTTCCGCTGCGCTGGTAATGCCAGCCTTCGATCCAGATCCGTTGTCGGGCGGTATCGATCTCCACCTCCAGCTCCGACCCGCCGCCAAGATCAAGAGTCTTGCCCGCCAGATGGTTCTGCCATCTCAGCGCCTTCAGTTCCGCATCCGCATCCAGTTCGAATGCGAATGAGTCCGTCTTTACGCAGATACCGCCGTTCTTTTTCGTAATTTTAAAGTTACCGTTGCTTTGTTTCATGTTCCACATCCTTTTGGCAACGAGGACAAGATCGACTTGGTCCAGAGTTCCGCCATCAACGTAATACCAGTAGGATTCGGATGAGCCTGGTCGTCGCCATAAAGCTTCTCCTTGTCTTTGGAATACGCTGAGAAAAAATCAGGTCCGAGTCGCACTTCCAGTTTCTCGATCAACCCGTCAATTTGGATGCGATAGGCGTTGAGAATCGCCTCGGCATCCGGGTGATAGTCATAAGATGGTTTGGCGACAAAAATCATTTGCGGGTCGGCTTGATATTCATTGACCAGCACATCCACGATTTTCTCCATGTTCCGCGAGAAAATATCAGCCGCCACTTTCCCGCGTTCATCGTTGACACCGAGGTGGATCAGCCACACCTGCGGACGCAACCGGCGCATGCGCTGCTGCCAGCCCTGATCGTTTTGAATCATCTCCAGGTAACTGCCACAGGTGCTGCCGCCCCAGCCCTCATTGGCGATAAACACAGGCTGTTGCCAGGCATCAGTGAGACCATCGTTGAGCGAGGTCATCCAACTCTGCGTGCAGTTCACCATTTGCCCGTAGTGCTCCCTGATTTGAGGATACAAGGCCGACGTAGGAGCGAATTGCGGAAAGTTCCGGCCGTCTTTCGATACCGCATCCGGCGGAAACATGTCGGCCTGCAAATCAAGATTATCCCGCCAAAAACCGTATCCGTAATAGCCCTCGGTAATGCTGTCGCCGATGGCAGTCAACACCGTGCCGATTCCAATTCGCCGTAGCATCGTGCGCCCAATCTCCGCCCCAGTCCGATTCCGCCATCTCCCTTCGATGTCATACTCGCCCCGCGCCAAGTGCTCGAAGGTGACGCCACCGGCAGTACGGAAGACCTCTTTTCCGACTACCTCCTGATTACTTTTAAACAGGACAATTGACGCGCTCTCGACATCGCCTCGCCACTCAAGCCGGACAGTCAGCTCAGGCGACGACTGGATGTAGGGGATCGTATAGCTGCCGCTGATGTCCTGAATGGTCAGGCGGCAGATGCTCTCGCTGATGCCGCTACACGAGACAAGGGTGCACGGCGGCAGATCAGCGAGACTGGATTCAGGATTCAATACCGTTTTCCGGTTACTGTTCATATTACTTATTGCTTTCAGGTTGAAACTGCTGTGCGGCAACTCCAGTTGTCGCGTTGGCCTGCCTGATCAGGAAATCCGCCAATTCCCTACATTGGAAATATTCCCGTACAACTTCATGTCCCTTGCCGGGGATGACCAGCACCTGTGCGTCCCCTCCAAGAGCGCGGTAGCGCCTGACGAGTTCAGCGGAATTTGCCTCCAGCGGCACGGTGCGATCCTTGTCGCCGTGGACGTGAAAGAGAGGGATGCGGGCCTTGGCCAGCGGTTCAAGCCGATCAATCGGGTTGTGTTTTGCCAATTGTGCTTCAAGTTCATCCTTGGTCATCCCGTAATCCTTTCTGGCTTTTTCCAATCCAGGATAGATGCGCAGATCACATACTGTGTATATCCCGCCAATCGCGGCAACACATTCAGGATGTTCTGCAGCCCAGTTATAAAGCATCAGCCCTCCCCGGCTTTGAGGAAGAAGAACCGCTTTCCTGGCCAATCCATGTTCTGCAGTGATCTTTGCATAAAAAGCTGTGAAGATGGCCCGCCCTTTGGGGCTTCCCGAACTGTCGACATTCACGCGGGCTATGGAAATACCCTCATCAAGGAGTCTCTTGCACAGCCAGGCATGGTATGGTGCAAACTCTCCGCCGGGTGCATACCAAACCCATGGTGCTGGAGATTTCATCTTCTTCCCTGAAGGCATCAGGAGGCTGCCTTTCGCTCCCTCCAAGATGATTGGAATTGAAACTCCTCCTATCATTGCGTACCAGTCTCCTGTTTTTTTTGTTTTCCTGACCGTCAATCTGCCACTCTCCCATTGACCTTCCAGCAGATGCATGGCGGCGGCGCTTTGAAACGCTTCCTTCAGTGTCAGCCCTGCCCGCAGGGGAACCACGTTTGGAGCATTGCATTCAACCGTGAAAGCGAGATCCTGTACGCCAGCCATCTGTGCAAGTTCCACTAGAACATCATGGACGGATGTCCATCTTTCGTAGGGTTCAGTCAGTTTTTCATTCCACTTTCCGTCTGCCCATTCATCCGCCAGCGCGACTTGTCCGAGCTGAATGAATGTGATGAACAGGAACAACCAAAAAGTCCCCTGGGATCGGACAAGTCCATGCTTCCGTAACAGTTCAGTTAAAAGTCGACTTTTTCTTGAAATACTCATTATCATTTTATATCCTCACTTCGCTGTTCTTTTCCGAAGACTGATAAATACCGTTCAATACTTTCTGTATCGCCAGTCCGTCCTCCCCCGGACAGGTGCAGATAACGCCATCGCTAATGCAGTCTACGAAATGACTGTGCCGGTCTTTATATGGTGCTTTATCGAACTCAATTTTTTCGGTGGCGATGGCATTGCCGCGTTCACCGTAAAGTGTTATGCCGTCATTGTTGAGTAGCGCACCGAGTTTTTCCCCCATGAGTATTATATGACCTTCATTGGCGCGGTTGGCTGCCCAAGAAACTTCAATCGCCATGGATGCGCCGTTGTCAAAGCGCACGAAAGCGGTGGCGAAATCCTCGACATCCATAACGCCTTTCGGGTCGCGGGGGCCGGCCCACATGGCGGTGCAGACATACTTTTCAATGTCCTTGCCGAATACGTTGTACGTCATGCCGGATACTGCAACCGGCTTTGGTTTTCCCATCATGTACCATGTACGGTCTATGACATGTATTCCTGTGTCGATGAGGGGGCCTCCGCCCGACAATGAGCGCGTCGTAAACCATCGTCCGAGACCGGGAATGCCGCGGCGGCGGATCGCGGAACATTTCGCATGATATATTTTCCCGAAATCCCCTGCCTCGCGCATCTCATTTATCTTCATCGCTTCCGGCGTAAAGCGCTCATTGTGCCCGCACATGAGAATCTTCTTAGCCTTTTTCGCTGCGGCCACCATGACCTCCGCCTCCCCGACATTCATTGCCATGGGCTTTTCTACCATGACATGCTTCCCTGCTTCGAGCGCCATGATAGCGAATTTCGCGTGAAAAGAATTGGGAGAACATACGGACACCGCATCGATTTCCGGATGCTTTTTGATGAGTTCATCGGCCGTCTCATATGCATTTGGGATACTGTATTCCTTTGCCCGCGCCTCCCGCGCCGCCGCCACGGGATCACAGATCGCCATGACCTCGGCGCCTGCCTTGCGGTATCCTTCAATATGATTCTGCGATATCCGTCCAGCACTGATTATGCCAACTGTGATTTTTTTCGTCATGCTGCTGCTCCCTATTTGTTGCCTGCGGCAAGTTTGTTCGAGGTAAGATATTTATAGCTCTTCTCAAGGGCTTCGAACATGTCCGTGTCGCAGCGGTCGAGTTCGACGATGAGCCAGCGCAGTACCTTCTCGTCGGCTGCCTTGACTACGGACGGGAAGTCTATTTTCCCGGAGGAGCCGACCGCCAGTAAGGCGGAATCCCTCGTAAGCGGGCCGTCCTTGATATGGAGCAGCGGAGTGCGTTTCTTGAACTTCGCAACCTGCTCGGCGGGATCGTTGGCTCCGAAGTTGCAGGCCCAGTAGACATCGATCTCGAACGCGGCCTTGGGACAGAGCTCCGCAAAAATGTCGTAGGCGATGCGCCCATCGATCTTTTCAAATTCACTGGTGTGGTTGTGAAGGAAGAGGGTCAGCCCGTCTTTCGCAAGCTTCTCGGCCATGCCGTTGACCATCTCGGCGGTCTTCCTGATGGCATCAAGGTCTTTAAACTCCGGCAGACCGAAGCCAGTGGCGGCGAGGTCGATGCCGAGTATCCTGCAGACATCAACAACCTCCTGGAGGTTGTCGGGCTTCGCCCAGGGACCATGGCTTGAGGAAATGGTCATTCCGAGATCCTCAACTATCTTCCTGAACTCGGCTGGCTTCAAGTTGTGGAATCCAGCAGGCTCCACTCCCTTGAAGCCGATAGCCGCTATCCGTTTCAACACGCCGGTAAAATCCTTCTTCGCCTGCTCTCTGACTGAATACAATTGAACTGAGATCGGTTTCACGTCACACTCCTTTGTTTTATTTCATTAATTTCCAATTTGTTTCGAATTTCGACATTCGACTTTCGAGTTTGGATTAGCACCGCCTTAAATGGAACCTTTCCACGTTTCCCCTGCCTCAAGGGTGATGTCCGTCATCTGCCCCCCCTGACAGCACACCTCAAATTCCTTCCGGGTTTTGCCGTCATTGAACACCTCTGCCTTAAGAGCATGCCCTTTCCTATAGCGGCAGCCGACAAGCAGTCCTCCATCCATCCGGAATCTCGAAAAGGACAAGGATCGCCAGGGAAGAGCATCAATTCCGAGGGGAAAGAACGTCAGGATGTTGTCCCTCATCCGGACACACGCCTCGGCCAGGGCGGTCACGTAGACACCGTGAGCGGCCACGAACCAGTCGCGTGAGGGCTCGCCATGTTCCCATACGTATTCAGGCATGCCTCCAAAATAATTGACATAACGGCTCATCATGCGGAGATACTCGTACGCATGGGGATCGTCGCTTCTCGCCATTGCCCATGTGAATATACCTTCAACCCACGGGGATGTGGCGCAACGCATCCGCGAGACGTTCCCAACCCCAAGGCCATGCGACTCCCGGCATCCCGGCAGCGCCTGTTTGAGCGCCGCAGGAAACCGACCGGCATCCGGATAATGCAGATACGCCAGGATGACGGCCCAGGTTCCGCTATCGCCCTTCTCATATGGTTTGTAGACGCCGTCCGCCGCCAGTCCGGCAAGGATGCCTTTGAGCGGCTCGTGAGCCGCGAGGATGTCGTCGTCAAGCGTGCAGCCTGTGACTATTGCCGCTTCGCGGAGGATGTCCAGCGCCTTACAGGTGATGGCGGTTGTGAGCAGCTCATCCCGCTTCTTTTTTTCCGATTCGTCCACGGTGGTCAACTCGCGAAGATGCCAGCTTCCGGACTCGTCCTTCTGCAGGGCATACTGGATCACAAAGCGCACGGCATCCTGCATCAGGTCGAAATGCTCCCGTAGCAAATCAACATCGTCGGTGAGCCTGGTCTGAGCCCAGAGGACGAGGACGGGAATCAGGTTGTTATGAAGTTGGTCGGAATAGTACACCGGCGTTCCGTCGCTGTGGAGCACCCACTCAAACCGCGCCCCGTCCTTTGCATAATACTCCTTGGCCACCCGCCGGGCCTCGGGATAGGCGTTGACGAAGAAGTCGACGATTCGTCGCGCTTCGGGAACTCGGTTGGTCCGTATGAGGGCTTCGTGGGCAAACCAGACATCCCAGTATGTGCCCATGCTGTGTCCGTTGGGGATGGCAAGAGCGCTGACTGTCGAGCCGCCAGGATGGAGTGACGCCTTGCAGACGTAAAGTGAGGTGGCGAATTGCCGCGTGACTTCCGCCTCGGAGCAACGGAACTGCGACGATCCACTGAAATCTTTCCATGCCTGCTCGTGTCGAAGAACCAGTTCCGCAGGATCCGATGTGAGATGCTTGACATGTGGTGCACGGTTCTCCCAATCAGCCGAGTCGCGACTGTCGACGACTGTGGTGACGCGCATGAACCGATCTCCCTCTCGCAAATCGCTGACGAAGCTCAGGATCGCCTGAAGCCCCTCCTTGCCTGCAGTTTCGTGCGTCACTCGCCCCATCCCCTCAAGGATGCGCAGCAAGGATCGCCCCACTCCGGCGTATTCGCCACGGGCATCCGCATGGCGGTAGCGGAAGGTCGGTGTTTCTTTCTCGATAAACGATTCCACCGCTCCGGGAATCGAGGATAAGGTGGAGATAGGCTTATGCGTGTAGGAGTAACAGGGGAAGTGCATCACGAAACGGAGCATGGCATCGGGGTTCGGAAAACTGGTTACTCGGAACAGTTCAACGAAGTTGTGATCCTCGGTCAGAAACGACTCGACATCCATCTCCATCTGGTACATGGAGACCTTTGTGAAGAGGTGGGCTGTCTCGGGATCAAAGCGCTGGGAGAATCCTCCGATCTCCACAGGCCCCTTATCGGAAATCAACGCGTATCCGAGCTTGACTATCCCGAACGGGTCAGGGCCGAATGGACGCTCTTTTTTGTACCAGTACGACATGTACCCTTTAATGTGATCCTTGAACTCCATCGTCCCGCTGAAGTCCAATTGCAGAAAGTCAACACCGTTGGAAAGTACCATCGGCACATAGTAGCCACGGGACAGGAAAGACGGAACGTCGAAGGCATGAGTCTTATTATTCTTACTTTTCATACGCGTTTCCTTGACTATTATTCTTAACAACCTCCCCCAGAGCAAGAATATTTTCAGGCGGAACATCCGGTGATACGGAGCAGGCGGAACTGAGTATATATCCTTTTGCCATTCGGCCTATGGCTATCCGTTCTTCCGCTATTTTTCGTATTTCTCCGGGTGATTTAGTCAATTCATTTACGGAATCGAGATTACCCTTTATAAAACATCTGTTCCCGATTCTGTTTACTGCATCACTGAGAGTGACAGTCCCGAGAGGTGGAGGATCCAGGCATTCCAAGCCATCTGTGCCGCTTTCAAGCATTAACTCAAGGCGATCACCTATTGCCCCGCAGGTATGGATATAGCAAGGAATTCCGAACTCACGATGAACTGTGTCTATGATAGCTTTTTCATAAGGCAGCACAAATTCCTCATACATGTCGGCGGATATAAAACCGGCTCCGGCAAAGGGAGAACTGAGCTTCAAGGCATCAATGCCCCTGCGGCACTGTTCTATCGCATATACCAGACAATTTTGATTAATCCGTGCTATTATTTCCCTGGATTTTTCCTTGTCATCCATTATTGCCATCAGTCCGGACTCAAAAGAACCGAATGTGCGAAGGAATGCCTCGAAGCTTGTACCTATTTCTCCATGTATAGATAAAGTATCTTTTTTTCTGGCAAGCACAATATCAAGAATATTACCATACCATGGATATAATTCATAAGCCGATGAAATAAGGTGAATGTCATCAGGAGAAACCTGAGATATTTCCTTATTTATAACTGGAGAATTATTCAACAGGCGTGGATAATCATCGGGGGGACAAATAAACTGTTTCCCATCCTCAAAAATTATTAATTTACCTTCATGAGTATTTTCCTGATGTATTGCTTTCTTGTACTGAGCAGGATCTCCGGTTGCCTTGCTGACCAGAATCCCGTCAAATCCATAGTTTTCAGCCATACGGATATACCCTTCTGCAAATCCTTCAGGCGTAAACCAGTATTCCAAAGCCGCCAGTCCGGCATTTTTGTAGATGTGTCCTAAAGACAATTGGCACATCACAGGTATGCGATCAACGGATTTTCCTGACATTGTCGCCTTCATACGCTCTTTAGAATTCATGTTTATCTCATGTTTTTATTGTTAATGTCGAAGACAGGCAGATTATCCTTTTTTACCAGATCCTCCGGCAGCAACAACCGTTTGGGTGATGGCGAAAGGTAATTTGGAACATTGAAAAACCAGAGCTGGCCGAGTTGCAGATTTGCCAAACTCCAGACTTGGCCATCCGCGCCGGACGGCACGGGTACGTGGATCAGCCGACCGGTGGATCTAACCTGTTGGATAACTTCGCCATGAGGTCCCTTGACCGTATGCGGCGATTTGGTGGTGTGTGTTTCGTCTTCCCAATAGTAATTGATCTGGCGCGTGCCTTTGGGCACGTAGAAATACATTTCCGGCAGAACTCCGGTATAATGAAAAGACCGTCCCCGGTAGAGTT
>JBAYFV010000091.1:0-11630 GCA_041666985.1 Victivallales bacterium | reverse complement strand
TCAGCGGAGGCTGGAACAGGAACCGAAACCGAGTCCGCGCAGATCGGCCAGCTGATGTTTGTCTTCCGCCTCATAGAGCTTCCAGATCACCTGAAGTCCCTCCAGGCTGGTTACCGGATCGGTCAGCGGCTGTGTGCCGTTGATGATGCAATCAACGAAATGACGGGTTTCCGCTTCCGTATTTTTCAGTCCCTGTACGGACATTATAAGTTCCGGGGCATTTCCGGTGATGCTGTCGCCCAGTTTCGTATTTCGGTGGCAGTAGAGTTTGCCTTCATGAAGTGCCGCCTCCAGCATGCCGCCGTCGCAATGGGCGTGAAAGGCATAGCCCAGGCGGGTGCCGCGCGCTCCCCAGGTGCCGAAATGGTAACCGAGAGTCCCGTTCTCAAATTCTATGGAGACATTGCTGGTGCCTTCCCGTTCCATCCACGGGGTGCCACGGTTGGTGCCGATATGCGAACCGCGAACCGGGTTGCTGTTTACGAAGTCAAGCATTAGATCGATATAGTGGCAGCCGTGGCTGAAGAACTGTCCGCCGCCCAGTGTGTCTGCCTTGCACATCCAGCTGTTCTTGTCGCGTTCTGTGTGCTGTTCGGTCCAGATTGAAAGCTGAAAGAGTTCGCCGCAATATTTCTGATTTATCAATTCCTTCATCTTGTTCAGCAGCGGATGGAAGCGCATGCAGTATGCGACCATCAGGATTTTGCCGGCGGCTTTGGAGGTCTTGATAAGATTGATGCACTCGGCCTCCTTGTTTGCCAGCGGCTTTTCCATCAGGACATGTTTGCCGGCCCTGAGACATTCGATGCCCACTTGGTGATGCAGATGATGCGGAAGGGAAATCATCACTGCGTCAACATGCGGCAGAATGTCATGGTAATCGGTGGCGCAGATCGGTTTGGATGACAGTTTGTCACCCAGTTCGCGGGCGCGGCCGAGTTCGATATCCGCAAGTCCGGTAATGGTCAGGACATCCTGCAGCGGTTCAAATCTGGAACTGTGCTGAGCAGTGATGTTGCCGCAGCCGATAATGCCGAATCTTATTTTCTTCATTTTTCCGACCCCTTTATTGATTGCATGTTTTCCGATTAATATCCGTCTCTGATAAAATCTTACAATTTTCCGGACAGTTTGCAATAGGACAAGGATTGGATGATATATTTATAAAATTGTACAATTTCACAATAGGGGGTGAATTTGAACGGAGGCAAAGTAATCAGGTACGAACACGGGCTCACACAGGAAAGGCCGTTGAGCGTCATGCATATCCTGCAGGGAGAAGAACGGAATATCCCAATGGTTCCGGATACTCATTACGCATGTCATCTGGGCATTGTCGTCAAAGGATGTACCAGGGGGCGGTTTGACGGCAACGATGTCAGCCTGTCAGGTGGAGATATCTGGGTTACGCCGCCATGGCAGCTGCACGGTACGCTTTACCGGAAGAGCGGGACGGAACTGCTGCTGTTCAATTTTCTCTATGACCAGCTTGGTTTTGCCGACAACGGCATAAACCCGAACTGGGAGTCCGTGCTTCTCCGTGGCGCCACCAAACCGCCTTTTGACAGGCGGGGCGAAGTGTTGCAAATTGCGTCTGATGTTATTGCGATGCCGCCGGGATCCCCGCTGACCCTGTCACGCCGGTGGTTGAAACTGCATGAACTGCTGTTGCTGCTGTTGGAGGCGCACCCTGAATCAACCCGGGGGGGGCGTGCCAATGATTTTTCCCGGATCTATCCCGCCATTGAACTGGTGCGCAAAAGGGTGGACGACTATGTTTCCGCTGAACAGGGGGCGGCGGCCTGCCGTCTCGGCAAGAGTCGTTTTGATCAGCTGTTCAGGAAGATCATGGGGATGCCCTACGGTAAATTTGTCCTGTGTTCGAAGATCAGCGGAGCGGCGGCGGATATCCGCAACACCGCGCTCAGCTTGAAAGACATTGCCGCAGAGCGGGGTTTTTACGATGAAAGTCACTTTATCCGGGTGTTCCGGCGGCGCTTCGAATGCAGTCCGGGAGAATACCGGCGGCGGATTTTGAAAACAGGAGCTGTGATTTAGTGTACTCCGGTATCTCCCAACGACCCCTAACTCATCTTTTTCAATGCCGCGAGGTCGAGTTTTCCGCTGCCCAGCAGGGTGAATTTCTCGATCCTCCTGAAGTTTTCGGCCTTCGGGATCCAGAGGTTCGGGAGGCCGGCCTCCCTCAGTTTTACGACAATTTTTTCCGGAGGGAATTTCATTTCCGTATAGAAGACAATCAGTTTTTCGCCCTTTGATTCGTCGGGGGCGCTGGACACGGCAACTGTGCGGGTGTCGGTTTCAAGAAGTTCCTGAATGGCGTTTTCAACAAGCTCGTGCGGAACCATCTCTCCTCCGATTTTGCTGAATCGCGACAGTCTGCCTGTTATCGTGATTCTGTCGTCGGGGTCTACTTTCGCTATGTCGCCGGTGTTGTACCAGCCGTCCCTTATGACCTCTGCGGTCTTTTCAGGATCATTCAAATATCCCTGCATCACCGTGGGTCCTTTGACCAGCAGGAGCCCTTCCGTGTCGGGGGGGAGGTCTTTTCGCGTTTCAGGATCCACTATTTTCACGCATATGCCGGGCATCGGCATTCCGACGCTTCCAAGCTTTCCCGCTTCCGTGCCGAGACTCAGTATCGAGTTTGAAATATTGATTGAAACAACAGGGGCGAGTTCGGTGCATCCGTATCCTTCAAGCGGCATGAGTCCTGTCATTTCCTTGAACTTGCCGGCGATATCCGTCCTGAGTTTTTCAGCGCCTACAATCACAAGCCGAAGAGACTTGAACTGTTCCCTGGTGCATCTTTTCATATACATCTGAAGGAAAGTGGGGGTTGCGAGAAGAACCCTGATCTTGTGTTCCTGGATTGCTATTCCTGTTGCGGCGGCGTCAAGCGGGTTTGGTGTGTAGACGACTTTGGTTCCGGTCATCAGGGGCACCCAGAAACAGGTCGTCATCCCGAATGAATGGAAAAGGGGGAGATTGCCGAGCAGGCTGTCCTTGTTCTTGTCCCACCCCATTATGCTGTAGAAGGAATAGACGTTGCTGTTGATGTTGTGATGTGAAAGCATGACGCCTTTCGGAGAGCCGGTGGAGCCGCTTGAGAAGAGCAGGACGGCCGTTGCAAAGACATTCCTGTGTGTTTCCGGGGCAAGCAGGTTCATGAGTTCCTGATGGGGCATGACGGCCGCCAGGAACCCCCACAGGTAAATCCTCGATTTCGGAATTGTCTTCGCAATGTCCTCGAGGAACACCATTTCGGGCCGCTGTCCTATCCCGGCTTTCTGGAGGAATATCCGGCTGGTCAGGATGCAGCTGAGGTTCGCTTTTTTTACGGCCTCGTCCATGTTTTTTGCGGATGCGGTGTAATTCAGCATTGCGGGAACCTTGTCGGCCATCATTACTGCGAGGGTTGCGACTGCGGTGGCGACAGTGTTGGGAAGGAGTATGCCGACATATTTCCTGTCCTCCGGACAGAGTCTGCGGATTTCGCGGCTCAGTATTGCGCCCCTCGTGACGACGTTGAAATTGCTCATGCCCCTGCCGTTGGAATCGAAAAGGACCTTTTTGAAGGGGTGGCGTCTTGCGAATTTCGCAAACTGATAGTGTACCGGACGTTCTTCGGGACGCGGTTTGCTCTCGGTTTCGGCGGCGAGTTCGGACAGAATCTGCCTCAGCTCGAAGGCGTTCAGGTTTTTCGAGACGGGTCTGCCTATTGTAACGGATGCGGGATGCGGGAATTCCATGGGCATCCTGATTTTTATCTTCCCGTAATAATAGCTGAAAATGCTCCCCCACAGCATTCCGAGCCTGACAGGGATCACCGGAACATCAAGCTCTTCGGGAATCATCCTGGAGAATCCGTGCTTGAACTCGTCCATTACCCCGTTGCGTGTGATTTTGCCTTCGGGGAATATGCAGACGACATCGCCGTTCCTGAGCGCCTCCCTGGTCCTGTTGAAAGTCTCGATGATCTTCTTCGGTTTGTCGGGTGGGGGGACTTCGATGAACCCCGACCAGCTGAAGAGTTTTGTCAGTATTGGAATCTTGTAGTAATCCTCGTACATCAGGAAACGCACGAACCTTGAGGAGCATGCGGTTATCAGGAGGCCGTCAACAAACGAGACGTGGTTCGCGACCAGCAGGGCCGGCCCGTGCTCCGGTATGTTGTCTTCCCCTTCGAGCCTGATCCTGTAAACGGTATGGGTGAGGAGCACCACGACGAATCTTACCATGAATTCCGGCAGGAGCCAGCAGGCATATGCGGAAACCGCGACCGTCAGGAAGCTCAGGGATATGAATATGGAGACCGGTTTCAGATTGAAGAAATACTGCTGCATTGCCGCCAGGAGGGAGGCGCCTTCTCCGGCGCTCCCGGCGCCTGTCCCCGAACAGCAGACAAGGATGAGGATTCCCGCAAGGATAATGGCGGAAAAGGCTATTACGTTCGCATTCGCGAGTATTGTCCCGCGGTTTGCCGCAGACGTCTTGTTTTGAATATACGCTCTCAGGGGAACCATGAAAAGCCCGCCGGACAATCCCAGGAATATGAGATGAAGCGTCATCCACGGGTAGAATGAAAAGCTCAGGAATTCAGGAAGGACGGGGCAGTTGATTTTCACGTGCAGGGCGTGATGTATTGATTCAAGCAGGGCCTGTGTGCCGACGGGAGAACCGGTGCAGAGGACTGTGAGGACAAGGAAGACGACTATGCCCAGAGCTCCGAAGGGGACAAGCCCCAGCTCGACTTTTTTCCCCGACATCCTTCCGGCGGCATAACAGCCGATGCCGATGCCGAGGGCAAGTGTCAGCTGTATGATGCCCTGTTCGATTTCATTGTTCAGATTGAGATTGTACTTTGCGAACACCAGCAGGAGCAGTTGGATTGCCGTTCCAATTCCGACGAAGAAAGAGTCCCCGAGGACTGAAAGGAAAACGGCCCGGTTCGCCTTTACGATTTTAAAGCCTTTTGCATATTCGCCGAACCATTTCCACGTCCATGGGGCCTTCGCGTTCGCGGCCATCCCGGGCAGTATTTTCAATGACATTATGAGGGCGGTGATGGAAAGGCAGGAGAAAAAAAGCCCGCATTTGTAGAGTTCGTCCCCGGAAAGCTTCTTCACGACTATTCCGATGCTCATCCCGAGTATGACGGCGAGCATTGTGACCATTTCCTTGACGCCGTTGACGTGGGAGATTTCCTTTTCGGAGAAGGTTTCTGGAAGGATTCCGTTGAGGGCGGGACTGAAGAAGGTGCTCTGGGCGGCCAGGAGGAACATCACCAGTATCAGGGGCCCCGTCCCCCAGTCTGCGAATTTCGCAAGGCATACGGTGCCGCACAGCATTATGGCAAGCTCCACGAGTTTTATTATCACTATCACGTTTCTTTTTGAGAAGCGGTCCGAGAAATAGCCGGCTGGGCTCGGGAAAAGTATGAAGGGAAGAGCGTAGAATATTGTCAGGATGGCAAGGAATGCGGTGTTGGTGGAATATTCCTCGGAGGCGCCGACGGCTGCGAAAATCGCAACTATCTTGAACGCGTGGTCGTTGAAGACGCCGAAGAACTGGGCGGCGGCCATTGGCCAGAATTTTTTCCAGACACCAAGTTGAGATGACATGTGTTTGCCTCTGTTTTGGATTGCGAAGCCGATTGCAAAACCTCTGTGTTGCAGGAATTCCGGCCCCTTTTGCGATTTTCCCTGCGGTATTGTTTGAATAAGATAATTCTAAAAACAGATTATAGAAGTCGGCCAACCGTTTTTTTTATGGAAGATCGGTATTTTTAACTTCTTGAATTTTGGGACTAACGGGAGTATTATTCCCGCGAAAAAAAACACTTGCGAATAAGAGGTTTGGAAAATGAAAGTTTCAGTTCTCGGAATGATACTTGCAGGGGGAGAAGGTTCAAGGCTCCATCCCCTGACGATTGAAAGGGCGAAACCGGCCGTTCCGTTCGGCGGAAAATACAGGATCATAGATTTCGTTCTCAGCAACTTCCTCAACAGCGGAATACACAGCGTGTTCGTGCTTACGCAGTTCCGCTCGCAGAGCCTGATGGAACACATCATCAACGGCTGGAACATAGCCGGCACGCACGGCAAGGGCCGTTTCATAATTCCCGTTCCCGCCCAGATGCGGACTGACGACAAACGCTGGTTCATGGGGACTGCCGACGCCATTTACCAGAGCATTCACCTGATTGAAGATTTTGCTCCGGACGTTGTGGCCGTGTTCGGCGGCGACCACATCTACAGGATGGACGTGAGCCAGATGGTTGATTTTCACTGCAACTCGAATGCGATAGCCACCATTTCCGCCATTCCTGTCCCCATAGAGGAGGCGTCGAGTTTCGGAGTGATGCAGGTTGACAAGGACTGGAGGATTGTCGGATTCCAGGAAAAGCCTAAGAACCCGACCCCCATGCCCGGAGATCCGACAAAAGCCCTTGTGTCAATGGGGAATTACACATTCAACTCAAGGGAGCTTCTCGGTCTTCTCAGGAAGGATGCGAAAGACAAGTCCAGCAGCCACGACTTTGGAAAAGACGTGCTTCCCTCACTCGTCAGCAGCGGCCGGCTGTTCGCATATAATTTCTATCTCAACAATGTCCCCGGACAGAAGGACGCTTCGCATTACTGGCGCGATGTCGGGACGCTGCAGTCGTATTTCTGGGCCAACATGGATCTGAGAATGCCCGAGCCCCAGCTTGATCTCTACAACACCAAGTGGCCGGTTTACAATTATCATCTGAGCCTGCCCCCCGCGAAGTTCGTACACAATGAGGAAGTCAGCCCCTCAGGGCTTCCGAGAATAGGGAAAGCGGTTAATTCCATTGTCTGTGACGGATGTATTGTTTCCGGTTGCACCGTAAGCAATTCCGTTCTCTTCAACAGGGTACATGTCCACAGCTACGCCACGGTTCATAACAGCATTCTTCTTAACGATGTTGAAATCGGGGAGAGATGCCTGGTGAGAAACGCAATCATTGACAAACATGTGATTCTGCCTCCGGGCGCGACTGTCGGATACGACAGGAAAGAAGACGAGGGCAAATATTTTGTAACCGATCTTGATGTTGAAAAAGGCACCTGGCTGACTGTAATCCAGAAACAGCGGAGTGTCGAAAAGCTTCCGCCGATCGGATTGTGATTGTAAACCAAAAATCAAAATTGAAAACGAGGTAATTCATGTCCGGACACAGCAAGTGGGCAAACATCAAGCACAGAAAAGGCGCAGCCGACATCAAAAAGGGGAAAGTTTTTTCCCGGCTTGGCAAGGAAATAATGGTTTCAGTGAAGTGTGGCGGGAAAGATCCGGCTACGAACACGAGACTCAGAACCGCTTTGACAGCCGCCAGAGATTCGAACATGCCTAAGGACAATATTGAAAGGGCGATAAAAAAAGGTGCGGGCGAGACGGGCGAAACCATAAATTATGAAAATATCCTCTATGAGGGATGGTCGAACGGAGTTGCGGTTCTCGCGGAATGCCTGACCGAGAATAAAAACAGGACCGCCAGCGAAATAAGGATGGTTTTCGACAGGAACAACGGAACCCTTGCCGGCGGAGGATCCGTCATCCGCATGTTTCACAGGAAAGCCCGTTTTGTGGTCAAAGGTGAAAACGCCGACGAGGACAAGCTTATGAATGTCGTCCTAGACGCCGGCGCCGAAGACATAGAAGTCGAAGACGGTGTCGCTGAAATTTGGGGGCCTCAGGAAGCCTATGATTCCATTTCCAAGGCGCTTGCAAATGCGAAGATCGCAATCGAGGAGTCCGGGATTGTCCAGAAACCTGAAATCCTTGTCGAGGTGAAGGATTCCAATATCGCACGACAGGTCATGGGGCTTGTCGAGAAACTCGAGGAAAACGAAGACATCCAGGCGGTCTACTCGAACTTCGACATCTCCGATGAAGTCCTCGAAAAAGCCATGGCGGAGCAGGGGAAGTAGCACTATATAAAGGTAAAGCTTTTGGAAGAAAGATGGGCTGACTGCCTGCGTGAGCGCGGGCAGTCCCGAGTTCCACCACGGTTATTTGCTTCAGTGCGTTTGCAGCCCTGTCCTGCGGGATGCTCCCCTGTTATGATAAAGAAGATTCTTTTTCTTATCCAGGAAGTGCCAGCCTTCCTAGGCCGATACAGGCATCTTCCATGTCCTCAGGGGACTCTTTTTCAGGAAAGGGGATTTATTGGGGATTCTCTTCTCCGTACAGCAAATATGTCAAGATAAGCAATATCGCTGGTGTCGTGTGAAGAATTAACCTGTCAAGAGTCATTGCCAAGAGCCATCCCAGGGAATATGGGTAAATAACATATATGAAGACATAAAGCGATGTATGCAGAATAAACAAAAGAAACAAAATCGCCACTGTTTTGTTTTTCAAGTGTTTCCAGCCCGCAAAACCAAATACGACTGTCATCGCCCATAAAATCCCCCAGTTCTGGACATTTGAATATTCACTGAAGAAAGCCGGTATGATGATTTTAAGTCTCGCAATATTTTCCGCGAAATGTGCAAGATTGACAGTTGCCAATGAGTTTTCATGTATTTTGGGGATGTTGCATGAAAAGATAAACCACGGCAAGCATGGGATTGTCAAAAGCGAAATATAAGTGAAAAAGAATTTAATGTTTCTATTTGGTATTGAGCAGAAGATGATAAGGGTAAAAGCATTTATGAGTGCAAGTGGAAGTCCTTCGTTTTTCGTAAGAATGCACAAGGAAGAGTAAAAAGCGGAAAGAATCAAGTCATATGTGTTTTTCCTCCCAATGAAAATGATCAAGTGCAATATTGAGCCTGCGTAGAAAAAGGTTAAAACCATATCCGCAGTCCCGGTTCCGCTCCATCTGACAAGGGCCGGGATGCTTGCGAATAACGCCGTTAAAAGCAATGATTTTTCCAGGTCGAGCCTGCGTCTGGCGGCTGAGAATATCAAGCCGACAAACAGGAGGTAGATAAGAGGGTAAATGATTTTTCCGTAACTGTCATCTGCGTAGCCGAGCATCGAATATACTCCGCTGATCAACATTGGAACAAGAAGCGGATAATCAAGATGGCTGTATCCCATATTGGGATTATGAAAATAATTTGATCCGAATCCTTCATGGAACAGGACTTTCGCCTTTAGCATCCATATCCCAAACGCGTCTCCATTGTAAACGGGCATTAACAGGGAGTCGCCCGTGACAATGAGAAACATTATCAGTATGACTGTTACTGAAAACAATGCCAAGAAATCTTTTTTGTTAAAGGTTAACTGGAAAGGCGTTTTTTTCATCTGGAGGAAAAGAATCGAAAAAAGGATGACGAATATCCCTATTGTGAACATTGAAAGGAACACAAGCCTTGCCTTTTCCGGAAAATGCCTGTGCGAGGGATCGGGCGTACTTATTTCCTTGACTTCTGTAAGAATCTCTCCGTCCTGGAGGAGTTTATATTTTATCGAATAGTTGAATTTATTTCCCTTAAGCCATTCATCGTCGGCTTTAACGGGATTCAGCAGGAATTCTGTCCCCCTGTTTATGATGAGATCGGGATTGCCAGTATGGATTTCCCCCGGATAATATTGGTATACCGACCTGTAATACTTGAAAGGAGCGAAATCCCATGTGAGATTATCTTTAATGTTGAACCCTTCGAATTCAAGAAAGATTTTGCCTTCATGAAAATCCGCCATCAATGAATCTACCAATGCGATTTTCGTAAGTTTACTTGAACCGTTCCCGAAAAGATTGCCATAAACTTCCGAAGCGACAGATCCGTTGCGAAGATTCAAATAAAGATTGAAAATTATTCCTGTTAGGAGGAGCAATATTGTTATTTTATTTTTATATTGATTTCTTTTCATTGAAAACATTCATTGTTTGTTTCATGCACAGCGGATAAATTTTTCATGTCATATATTGTCATTCCGGTCAATGGAAGTTAAGACGGCAATCCGTTTCGTGTCAGAACCTATATTTGCGAAATTCGCACGCCTTACGCCGGGAATCCAGATGATTTCTCCATTTTCAGTGCATACGACGGGTGTTTCCTTTTTCCGGTCTGCGGGAATTTTTCCTGATTCAAAAAGTTTTTTAAGGTGCACCCGGGCAGTTTTGCCGAACGGAACCATCACATCTCCCTTACGGCAGTTCCTGACTGTAAGCTCGGGGGGTAGTAATCCGGCGTCAAGGTAAACAATATTTTCACCACGTGTAAATTCTGGAATTGTTTTTCCGGAAATTGTTTTGGATTTGAGTTTTAAACTGCGCCAGCGCAATTCCACGGCTGATTCCCATTTCCAGCATAGTTGAGGTTCCCCTGTGGATTTTGCCGCACGTTTGCAGAAAGAGATATTCTCTTTTTTTATACATAAAAAAAGAGATCTCCCGTGAAGCGGCAATAGAACCGATTGTTTATCTGAAGACTTCCGTGAAAACAATCTGTTCAGTTCGGTATTGAGGCGGGACATGAATTCGCTGTCCGGGATAAAATCGGATTTTATTTTTCCCGAAATCCAGTATCTCAGGAATCTCACAAGAATGGCCGGATGCATGGATTTGAGATATGCGGTGTCTATGGATTCCCTGTTTTTGACGGATTGAAATATTCCTGAGGCGACCGCCTCAATGAAATCGGCATCCTGTTCAAGGGCATGGGCTGACTTCAGTACGGAGGAGTCGGCATTTGGGAACTTCTCTGAAATCAGAGGGATGATTTTGTTCCTGAAAAAATTTCTCCGGTATCTATTCTCAGCGTTGCTGCTGTCTGTCCTCCAGTCAGTTACATCATGGGTTCTGAGGAAATCTTCAATTTCTTTTCTTTTATACGGGAGGACGGGTCTGATAAAAGTGACAGTTCCGATTTTCTGGATTTCCCGAAGTGAGGTGAGTCCGGAAACATTTGAACCGCGAAGGAGCCTGAGGAAAATATTTTCAATCTTGTCATTGGCGTTGTGCGCCAGGGCTACAAGGGATGATTTATTGCCGGCCAGAATCTCCCATTCCCTAAGGCGGAGTCTGCGGGCGGCGGATTCGGTGCTTTCCCCGGGATGTCTTGCGGCGTTGACGTTAAGACTGATCTTCATGTAGTCAATATTGCGGATTTCGCAGAATTCCCTGCACCAGTTTGCGTCGCAAATGCTTTCGTTTCCGCGAAGGCCATGTTCAAAGTGGATGGCTTTCAGTTTAAATCCGCGTTTGTCAGCCTCTTCTGCAAGCAGGAGGAGCAGGGCGGTGGAATCCGCGCCACCACTGAAGCCTGCAAAAACCTTTTTGGATTCCAGCGGTTTGTTTCTTTCAAAAAAATCGGATATGGTCATCAATATGCTTTTCCTGAAGTGTTTTGGATTTTCAAGGCCTTTTGCACGGCAATAATGAGTAGCGAGCCAACGCAAATCAGCAATGGCAGGAGGCTTGCGGCACTATGGGGGAAAATGAATTCGCCGGCATTGAAAGAGTTTGATTTTGCCTGAGTTGAGTGTGGCGGGAAAACCCTGTAAAACCATCCTTCGTAAATCCCCAGTGCACTAACTGAAACACGTCCATCGAAAGCGGCTGTCGGAAACGGATTGGGCTCGCCCCGTGCGATGGATGATTCCAGCCGGGCGCGCATTACATCATT
>JBAYFV010000090.1:0-11678 GCA_041666985.1 Victivallales bacterium | reverse complement strand
TCCAAGTCCCACCTGCTTGAGATTGCTCAGGCAACCGATCTGTTTTGCCATGTCCCTGGCATTCTTCAGGGCCGGAAGCAGCATCGCCGCGAGAATCGCAATTATCGCAATCACCACGAGGAGCTCAATTAAAGTGAACCTGTTGCGCCGCAATAGGTTACAGTTTTTATGACTCTCTTCGTAAACCAAACCGGACGTACGGATTTCCCATAGTCGGCTTTCCCGATGAATTTCGTCCCCCTCCATTCGTTCCGGCTCAGATAAGTGCTGGCGCATATAACAACCCCTTTTCGTAAAAGAATTTATTTTCCCATTTCAGTCAGTTTTGCTTTATTGCATCCCGCTCATTGCACGAATTTCCGGCTTATTTTCCATGACTCCACTTGGACTTGCAATATAGTTTCCATTGTAAAGTCCTGCCCCAACTCCTTGGATGTTTTTGAGCGTTTCCGCATTCATTTTATAGTCAATCACGACAGGTGAAGACGGCGGTTTCGAACCAAGAATCATCTCCCAGAGAATTTTAGTCAACGCCTGTGAGATTTCCCGGGGTGAGACTTCTATGCGCACAACGGGAACAAGATAAGGGTAATTAACTCCTTCGTTGGCCTCTATGATAACCAACAGTTGTTCGGGAACCCTGATCTTGCGCTCGTACAGGGCAAGTGCAACTCCCTTCATCAAAACGTCATCCGAAACTATAAGCGCATCCGGCCATGATTTCCGAGTATCCCACCGTCTCATCAGTTTTACCGTTTCGGTGTACCCTGTTGATTCATAATTCATAACGCCATTTATCGGCGGTATGATTTGGTGGATATGATCTTTTCCCACCTGAAGCCCCGTGGATATCCCAAACTGTAAAAATTCATCAATATCCCGCATGTGAGGGGTCGGCTTCCCGGTCCGGATATAGGCTATGCGACGGCAACGTCGCTCAATAATGCAGCCAATTGCGCAACGCATAAAACTTGAATTGTCTATGGCTGCCGCCGCCCGTACGCCGGGAAAATACGCAATGGGCAATGGTGTCGTTAAAATAGACTTCCTGAAAACGTCCAAGGGGGCGCTAATCGAAATCAAGCCTTTAAAAAGACGGCTGCGCGTATCCCTCATGAATTCGTTTATGATGGCGGACGTCTGCTCTGTCTTCTTGAACGCCAGGCAATCATAGATTCTGACATCCATTCCCCTTGAAAATATTTCCTCACGTAAAAATTCCACAATGGCGCGGTAAAAACGGCTCTCCTCATTGAGAAGACTGGGACCGACCAGTATGCCGATGTTCGGCCTTTCCCCTTTTGCGCGAATGAAAGTCCCACGGCGCGGGGAGCGTTCGAGAATCCCCTCGGCGGTCAGACGTTTCATCGCCTTCTGGATGGCGCGGTCATGGACATTCCATCTCGCTGACAGTTCTCTTGTAGATGGCAGGCGTTGCCCACATGACAATATCCCCTTTTCAATTTGATGCCGCAGATATTTCTCAATTTGAATATGAACTGGTTCCGCAGTCTGAACTTTAGGGTCAAGCGCATTTATTATAGCACTATGTTTCATGAGTGAATTATATGCCTACATTAAAGAAAGTCAAGGCTTTTTATAAAAAAAACAAGTATTCCCATTGCTTTAAGCCGGCGCGGCGGAAGTGAAATTTACTGTTGCCAGGTTGCACAAAAAACAGTATATTCCCGCCTTAATAAAATAATGGGAGGATGCGTATGAAAGAAATATCTCTGTGCCCGATGCCCCAGAAAATAAGGAAAAGCGGGAGAATCGCGAACCTGAGCGGATTCAAATGGATAAAAATCCAGCCTGGGTTTTCCACTTCGTTGAAAAATCATTTCATAAGTTTTGCCGGGAAAAACAGCAAATCGTTTTCTGAAGGGCTTGAGGTGACCGCGGCAACTCCCGCAAAAGGCAATATCCTGGTTGAAGCCCTGATCGAAAGCGGAAAGAAGGACGATCCGCAGAGATTCGCAATTGCAATCACAGGCAAAGGAATAAAAATCTCCTCTGCCGGCGAGGCCGGACTGTTTTACGGACTCCAGACCGTATCTCAGCTCGTTGACCAGTTCGGAACCCAGCTCCCGGATATTGAAATAGAGGACTGGCCGGACTTCAAGGTGCGCGGAGCGATGATTGACATCAGCCGCTGCAAGGTTCCGTCAATGAGGACATTGTTTGACCTTGCGGATCTCCTCGCATCGCTGAAAATCAACCATCTCGAACTTTATACCGAACACACATTCGCATTCTCAGCGCATGAAATTGTCTGGCGCGATTCCTCGCCCGTGACGGCTCAGGAGATAATCGAGCTGGACTCCTACTGCGCCGACCGCTTCATCGAACTTGTGCCGAATCTGAATTCATTCGGACATTTCGAACGCTGGCTCAGGCATCCCGAATACAAACATTTTGCAGAATGCCCGGACGGATTTGATGCGCATGGGGTAAAGATATCAAACGGTTCAACCCTGAAACCTGATGCCAAAAGCCTTGAGCTGATAGATTCCCTCTTTGAAGAATTCCTCCCGAATTTCCGAAGCGGATCATTCAATGTCGGATGCGACGAAACCTGGGAGCTCGGACAGGGTTGGAGCAAAAACATGTGCGAAAAGAAAGGAAAGACGAAGGTCTATCTCGACCATCTCCTTGAAATCCACAAGCTTGTCAGGAAAAACAAAAAGAAGATGATGTTCTGGGCCGACATAATTCTCCATGAACCCAAATATGTGGACGAACTGCCCAGGGACATAATCGCCCTCAACTGGGGATATGACCATGACCATCCGTTTGAAAAGGAGACGAAGGTTTTCGCGAAATACGGTGTTCCGTTCTATGTATGTCCCGGAACTTCCAGCTGGAATACCCTTACTGGACGGACTGACAACTGCATCAAAAATCTCATAAGCGCTGCGGCAAACGGAAAGAGGAACGGGGCGGCGGGGTATCTGAACACCGACTGGGGCGACGGAGGGCATCACCAGTACCTTCCGATCAGTTACACGGGCCTGCTGGCCGGGGCGGCATATTCTTGGTCGTTGAAGGGTTCAATTGACATCAATATTCCCGAGGCCGTGAGCAGATTTGTTTTCAAGGACAGCTCTTCCATTCTTGGAAAAGTCCTTTTCGGGCTTGGGAAAGTACATGAGAAAACAGGAGCTCTTCCCGCCAACTCGACAATATTCAACCATCTGCTTTTCTGGGACATGTCCGACAAGAAAATCATTGAGAAACTGAATGTCAAAGATATGGAAAGCTGCCTGCGTTCGTTCCATGAACTGAAGGAGATGCTCTCTCCGGCGCATTCCACATCTTCCGGCGGACAACTGGTGAAGGAAGAACTTCTGAACGCCATAAGGATGGCGGAGTTCGGTGTCAACAAGGCCATTTCCGGACTTGGAGGGAAAGTCGAAAAAACACAGATGAGGAAAGCCCTCCTGAAAATGATAGGCATGCATGAGGAGCTCTGGCTTGCCCGGAACAGGATTGGCGGGTTGAATGAAAGCTCCGGGAGGCTTCGGAATCTCATGGGACATCTGGAAAGATGAATTATCCCGGAAGCATCTTCCTTTTCCCAGCCTTGTATTTGATAATCTTCCTGTCCGGATGCGCAAACCAGTATTCGTACAGGGAGGTGGAGGCCGGGTACACCTATAAAAAAGCCTCGCTTAATATTTTGAATTCAGACCGGCTCAGTCCCGCGACAATACAGGGGCTGCGCCTGCTCCATCTGGACGAAGAGTACGCCGCCGATCCGGAAGCGGTCATAGGCAGGCTTGCGGGGATTTGGAACAAGGGGAAAGACACCGGGACGGTTCTGATGATATGCGAGCTTTCATATGTCCACGGGAGAAAACTGGAAAGGAAAGATCCAAGGAAAGCCGCAGCCTTCTATCTGATGGCGGCCTCCCGCGCATACGATTTCATTGCCGGAAGACTGTCGGAAAAAGAAACAGGATATTCTCACGATTCGAATTTCGTCATCGCAATATACAATATCACTGTTGCAAGGGGGATTGAGCTCTGGAAGGCGAACAGCCAGCCATGGACCAGGACTTTTGAATTTGAAATCTGCAATTCCCGCTACTCCTTAAACGTGCAGATGGAAGGGAAAGACCTGTGGAATCCGGATTTCTTTGATGAGTTCATATCTTCATACAGGACGGAAACATCGGGATTCGTCAACTATTACCGTTCCAACGGGCTTGGCGCCTCATTCATAGGCATTCATAAAAATCCTCCGGATTCCCCGGACCGTGAAATCCTGTATCCCAGAAAACTCTCGCTCCCGGTTACGGCCATAGTCGAATTTGACCAGCCGGAAGAATCGAAAAATCCGGGGGACAGGGTGGCGACCCTCCGCTTTTACAATCCCCTGGCAGCTGAAAACATCATGATTGCGGGGAAGCCGTTTCCCCTTGACGCCGATTATACGGCGGCGATTACTGTCATGCTTTCCGATATTGACCCTTCAAGATTCGAACTCCAGTCTTTCCTCAATCCGGGAAAAGTGCTTAAGGCGATGGGGATATTCCTGCTTGAACCTTTCGATCCCGACAAGATTCCCGTTCTGCTGACGCACGGCCTTTATGCGACTCCCGCGACATTCCTGGAAATGTACAATGATCTCATCGGCGTTCCCGAGATCCGGAAAAATTACCAGTTCTGGTTCTCATTCTATCCTACGGGACTTCCGATATCCGATACAAGCTCAATGGTGAGGAAAAAACTTGCCGGGATTCATAAGAGGTTTGATCCCGAAAACAAAAACTTCAATTTCAACAACATGGTGGTTGTCGGCCACAGCATGGGCGGGATAATCACCAAGATGCTCATACAGAAAAGCGGAGACGATCTCTGGAACGCTTATATCAATGTGCCTGTCGACGAGGTTCAGGATTTCACAGAAAAGGACAGGGAATTCGCCAGGGAAAAACTTTTCTTCGAACCTTTGCCGTACATACGCAGGACTGTTTTTATCGCAACTCCGCACCAAGGCAGCGAAATGGCGGTTTCCTGGCTGGGGCGTCTTGGAATGAAGCTTATAACCATACCTTCACTTTTCATTGACGATACGACACAGTTCATTTACACACACAAGACAATCATAAAATTGCCTCCGTCAGAATACACGGATGTGATTCCGTCAAGCATCAGGCAGCTTTCTCCGGATAATACTTTCCTCATGGCGGAAAACAAGCTGCCCATAAGCGGTGAAGTTCCCTTTCACTCGATAATCGGGATACGCAACGCGACACAGGGGCCGGGAAGCAGCGACGGTGTTGTCGCATATGGAAGTTCGCATATCAACGGCGCCGTTTCCGAATGTCTTGTCCATGCCTCACATTCATGCGTAGGCAATTCCTACACGATTGGCGAAGTCAGGAGAATCCTGCTTCTGCACTTGCGGGAGGTCAATGGGAAAAGATTGTAATATGAATCCCTCAAAATGGCATGAACTCGGACCGTTCACGGTGTTTGACGTGGAGACTACCGGCATGTCTCCGGTATGTGACAGGATAGTCGAGATTGCGGCGATCAGGGTGGACATTGACGGCTTCCATTCACGCTTCCATTCACTCCTAAACCCGGGAATCAGGATTCCCGACGAAGTCATACGCATACACCGGATAAGCAACACGATGGTGGAAAAATCGCCATCATTCTCAAGTGTCGGCAAGGAGTTCATGTCATTCGCCGAAGACAGCACCCTCGTCGCACACAACGGGAGATTCGACCTCTCTTTCCTGCAGGAGAGCCTGAGCCGACACGGCATCGCCTTATGGAAAGGCAAGACCATGGATTCGATTGCCATAATCAAACACGCATATCCGGGCCTTCCCAGCTACAGCCTCCAAAATCTCCAGCGCCATTTCAGTCTCGGCACCGGAGACGGACAGGCCCACCGCGCCTTCACCGACGTGGAATGGACACTTGAAATATTCGGAATGTCCATGCAGCGCCTGCTTGACGCGAACAACAGGTAATCAGTTTTTCATTCAAAAGCCTGAATGAAAAACAATATTTCAAACAGATTCATAAAACAAAGAAAAGAACAGCCCTTGCGGGCTTAACTACCAACAAAAACGAATCTTAATTTGTTCGTAGTCAATGCCGCAAGGCATGTTTTTTTATTAGTTTGGAATTTTTCTTCATTTGTTTGTTTGTGCTTTGGAATTTGGAAATTGGAATTTGAATTACCATTGGATATTCATAAACTTTGAAATTCCTATACCTCGAAGGTAGGGCGGTTTCTCCGAAACCGCCGCCTCAGAACGGACGGCTCGGAGAGCCATCCCTACCTTGAATTCGGCAATTTTGAAATTACCTCGACTATAATACCTTATGGTTAAAACCACAGGTTTATCACCATATGCTTTCAGCGTTAAATTTTAACCCATGTATTAAGACTGTTGGCTTAAAATATAAATTCCTCGAAGAGGATTTTGTTTTAACTGCAAACTGAACTATGTTATGGGAAATTTTGGAAGATGAAAAACATGAAGAACACCACAAGATTTTGTTTTGCGATCGTCCTGCTCCTGACTGCGGCAGCCCTTTTCTCACAGGAAGCCGATCCTGAAAAGAAAAAAACACCCGGCTTTCGTTTCCATTCGGGAACAATCCTGTCGGCCGAACTTCTTCCCGAAAACCCCGCAATTCCCGTAAAGGTCATAAATGTCAGCCCATTTGAACCCGCATCAAGAGTCACTTCAGATGTGGCACATGCGTCGGTTGTTGTGAAACTTGATCCGGGCAGGAGCATAAGCGTCCATGATTATTCCCTTGTCAACAAAAGGAAAACCAAATTCAAATGCATAGGCGTCCGCGAGGGTGAAGATGTGTTCGACTCCCAGAAATGGGAACTGGCAAGCACCAGTCCGGACAAGCCGTACACCCTTCTTTTTAAAGTCGAGCTTCCCGCTTTCAACGAAAAGTGTGAATACGTCTTGCATTTCAACCTCAACAAGAGCATATCCGAAGACGTCCTCCTTCCTTTTGTGGAAATACGCAGGCCTTTCACCCCTCCTTCAAAGATTCCGGCCGACGGAATCATCGGGATTGATCCTGTAAAGGAGGAAACTCCAAAACCCGAAGCCGAAATTGAGATCAAGCCTGAAATAAAACCTGAGGCGAAGGCTGAAACAGCGACCGGAACGGATGTCAAAGATGCAAAGACACAACCCAAACCCGCTAAACCGTAAAGTTCCCCGAAATTCAAGATAACAAGGGAAAATAAAATGTTTGAAGTAGATATCAGAAGAGAATTTTCCGCAGCCCACAAGCTCAAAGGATACAAGGGGAACTGCGCATCGCTTCACGGTCATAACTGGACTGTGACGGTAACCGTCAAGTCGGAAAAGCTCGACAAGATAGGGATCGCGGTAGACTTCCGGAAACTGAAAACGGAACTTGACGCCGTACTCGCAAAGCTGGATCACTCGAACCTGAACGATCTGAACATCATCTGCTCCCCGAATCCGACAAGCGAATGTATTGCAAGATTCATATACGACAGGCTTTCCGCAAAATTGAACGACAACAGGGTAAAAGTGTCCAGGGTGAGAGTTGCCGAATCAAATGATACCGGAGCCACCTACTATGAAACTTAAGGTTTTTGAGACGTTCACAAGCATCCAGGGGGAATCCACCCATGCGGGGAAGATCTGCTTTTTCATAAGGCTCTCCGGATGCAATCTCAACTGTTCATACTGCGACACGCAATATGCGAAAACCCCCGAATCCGGCACCGAGATGTCATTATGCAATCTTGTGTCCCTTGCAAAAAAGGCGGGAGTGCCGATAGTTGAAATCACAGGGGGAGAGCCGCTTCTCCAGCACCGGGTCCCAATACTGTGTGAAAAACTCCAGGAAGCCGGGTTGATCGTGATGGTTGAAACAAACGGAACTCAGCCGGTGGACATTCTTCCCCCGGGAACAATAAGGATTATCGACTGCAAATGCCCTTCAAGCGGAGAATCCGATAAAATGCTCCTGTCAAATTTCGACTGCCTGAAACCTTTTGACGAGGTAAAATTCGTGATCTCGGATGAAAATGATTTCCTGTATGCGACGGACAAAATCAAAAAATTCGGAATACTGAAGAAGACACGGAATATACTGTTCAGCCCGGTCTTCGGCAAATTCCCGGCTGCGAAACTCGCAGAACTCATGATTAAACATAAAAGTCCCGGAAGACTTCAGCTCCAGCTCCACAAATACATATGGGAACCGTCCGCCAGGGGGGTCTGAACATTTCCGGTTTTAGTGGCACAGGCATCTTGCCTGTGTGTCTTATGCCATTAAAATTTTAGTCGAAATCCATCATGAAATTCAATCTGGAAAATCTTGTTCCTTCAAAGTTTGACCGTGTCGTCGCCGCAGAACCGGGTGAACACGGGAAAGCGGTCGTTTTCATACGCCACGGCGACAGGCTTGAGAAAAAGGAAATCCCTTTTCATCCGTTCATGCTTCTTGCGAATCCGGCGATCCTGAACGGATCAAATCTCGATTTCGAGACCGTCAAACTCAGGGGCGACGCCGTATTCAGCTACATTGCGAAATTCGCAGACTCGGCCGATTACGGGAGCGCGGTCAAGTTCATTAAGAAGTCAACAGGTTTCAATCCGGCCTCCCCGTCCGCACCGTTCAGGCTTTTCAACGACGACACCCAGCAGCTTCTTACTTCCGAGCAGTTCAGGCTTTTCAGGAACATGACCTTAAGCGATACCCGCAGGCTTCAGTTTGACATTGAAACTCTCCTGACAGAGGGATTCGAGTTCCCGAATCCGGAACGCGAAGGCGACAAAATCGCGATGATAAGCTTCTGCGACAACACCGGCTGGGAAAAAGTCCTCGTCCTCGAAGAGCCCTATTCCGAAAAGGAACTCCTGGAAAAATTCGTTGAGACGGTAAACGGGCGCGATCCCGATATAATTGAGGGGCACAACATTTTCCGTTTTGATCTCCCGTTCATACAGGCGCGGGCAAAACGGCACAAAGTCAAACTCGACCTCGGCCGCGACGGGAGCGCAACCGCCAGCCGCCATTCAAGGATCTCCATCGCGGAACGCACCATAAACTACACCAGATACGACATTTACGGACGCCACATCATCGACACTTATTTCCTTGCTCAGTTTTATGATGTCACCTACCGCGAACTCGAAGATTACGGACTCAAATCCATTGCAAAACACTTCGGCGTAGCCGCCAAAGACAGAACCTACATCGAGGGCGGCGAAATCTGCCGGATGTTCCATGAAAACCGCGAACACCTGAAAAAATACGCCCTTGACGATGTGAGGGAAACACGCGCAATCGCGGAAATACTTTCACCAAGCTATTTCTATCAGACACAGCTCATACCCTGCTCGTATCAGAACTGCACAGTACGCGGAAATGCGACAAGGATTGATTCGATGCTCGTTGCCGCATACCTGGAAAAAGGACAGTCAATCCCGGTTCCGGAACCGAGCCGCAGTTTTTCGGGAGCATTGACTGAGGCCTTCATGTCAGGCGTCTTCGAAAACGTATGGCACTGCGACATCCGCTCCCTTTACCCGTCCATTATCCTCGCCGAATCCCGGGTTCCCAGTCGGGACAGTTTAAAGATATTCCCCTTGTTTCTCACGAGACTGCGTGACTTCAGATTAATGGCCAAGGATGCGGAAAAGTCTTCGAAGACAAAAGAGGAAAGGGATTATTTTCACTCGCTTCAGACAACTTTCAAGATCCTCATAAACTCCTTCTACGGCTATCTCGGTTTTTCGCAGGGGACATTCAACGATTACACGATGGCGGAATGTGTCACGGGAAGCGGCAGGGGCATTCTCGGTTCAATGGTGAAATTCCTGAAGGACAGCAAGGCCAACGTGATTGAGATTGACACCGACGGCATTTATTTCCAGCCTCCCGCCGGCGTAAAAGATCCCGATGCCATGAAAGACCGGATTCAGAAGACGCTTCCGAAAGGCATCGAGGTCGAACTTGACTCCGTCTATCCTTCGATGTTCTGCTATAAAAGCAAAAATTACGCAGTCCTTTCCAAGGACGGCGAGATGTCCATAACAGGCGCGGCGCTGAAATCGCGCGGACTCGAACCGTTCCAGCGCGAATACATGAGGAAGCTGATCAAATATCTGCTTAAGGAGGATTTCGTTTCAATAGAAAAAATGACATCTGAATTCCGCACCGCAATTGAGGAGGGGAAATGGCCGGTTGCGAAGTTCGCAAAATCCGAGACTCTCCAGGATTCCCTCGATTCATACAGGAGGGGGATTGCGGAGGGCGGAGGGAAACGAAGTGCAGCCTACGAGCTTGCAATCAGGTCGGGACGGGATTACCGCGCCGGCGACCAGGTGTCATTTTATGTGACCGGGACAAAGAAAAACGTATCCGTGGTTGACAACTCATGTCTCCTGAAAGACGCACCATCCTCACCGTCGGCCCGGAACGAAAACACCCTGTACTACCTTGCCAAGCTCGATGATCTCCATAAAAAATTCTCCCCCTTCATTCCAAAATCCAAATCAGAACACGATGACGAACCCGGACTCGGACTGTAAAGACATTTCCTTGCTTTAAATCTTTTTCACCTTGTATCTGTTGTATCCGGGACAAACGACGAGGTGATCACATTTATTTTTCTGTCTCCGACGGTGACCTCAACCGCTTTTGTGATAACGTCCGAATATTTCCCGTCAGCTCCGGGGTTCACTGAAACATTTTTAGCGATATTCGAAAGAAGGGTCAACTGTTCAGAGGCGCTCAGTGAAATATCCTTGTTCCCGTCGGTGTCGCTGAAGGAGGCAATCGCAATCACTCCTGCTTTCCCTGCAACAATCTCAGCTTCAGTCGTACCGTCAATGACACCCATGAGCTGGAGGTTGGCAAGCACGGATGCCTTATCCGCATCGTCCACATGGACGATGAACGGGACAGGCGACAGTCCGGAAACAGGAACACCGGAGGCAGTGGCCGTATCATTGCCGGCGCCTGCGCCTTCAACTCCGTAAAGGAACAGGTAAAGCCCTTCATCTAGCTTATCGAGAAGAGCAGTGTCACCCTGAACCGTTCCAATCGTCTTGTCAATCCACATTTTCCGGTAATCGGGATTTATGGCTTCATCATCCCAGCCGTTGCTTGTGTTAAGGAATGCCTGCATTCCCAAGGTGTCAGTGGCATTGAGCTCCACCGGAGTCCCCCTCAGATACGCCGAGAAGTCAAACTCAGACGTATAGAGGCTGGTATTTTTTGTGAATACCGTGTGGCTCGCCGTTCCCTTTGCCGTATCAGGCATTTTGGTGAAGAAAAAGTCGAATGTGTGTTCCCCTTCAGTGCTGATGACATCGGAAAACGTGAATATTCCGGAAGCACCGGTCTTTGCCGGAAGCCAGCTTGTTATTCCGGTGATCGGATTTCTGGCCAAGATGCTCAGGCCGACTATGCCGGTTACGCCTGTCTCATCGACAACTCTTCCCTTGAAGTTGGCCGGGAACGGGGCATCCATGTCATTCACTGGCACCTGTGTGAGTACGATGTCGGTCACCGAATAATAGTTCACAGTCAGGGTCACGTCGGTATAGGCGGAGTATCCGTAAAGCAGGAAGTACCAGGTTCCGGCCGACGGATTTGACACTGTCAGCGTTTCACCTGTCTTGTTCTCGACACCT
>JBAYFV010000089.1:0-11701 GCA_041666985.1 Victivallales bacterium | reverse complement strand
CTGATTCATGCGAAGCTGAAAATATAGCTCATGGCAGGCGTTCCCCTGAGCCTTGTCTCCGGTTTCGCCGATTCGATAATTACTTCAGCGCCCTCCTCTGGAGTTCGAAGAGTTTTTTAATTCCTTTTTCCGCGACTCTTCTCATTGCGTCGAGCTCCTTTTTGGAAAAGGTGCTTTCCTCGCCGGTGGCCTGAATCTCGACAATGCGCCCCCCGTCCGTCATCACGAGATTCATGTCAACATCCGCATTGGAATCCTCCTCATAACAAAGGTCCAGGAGGACTTCACCCTTGAAAATCCCGACGCTTACGGCGGCGATATTGGATTTGACCGGATTGGCTGAAAGCTTTCCGTCCCTGATGAGTTTTTTAATCGCCATTTGGAGGGCGACCATTCCGCCGGTGATCGAGGCGCAACGCGTCCCGCCGTCGGCATCAATCACCTCGCAGTCTATATAAATCGTACGGGGGCCGAGCCTTTCGAGGTCAACGGCGCCTCGGAGGCTTCTTCCGATGAGACGCTGGATTTCCTGGGTGCGGCCGCTGGGATGACTGGTCTCCCGCCTGCTTCTGTCATGGGTTGAAGCCGGAATCATCTGATACTCTCCGGTTATCCAACCTCCGCTTACTTTCTGCGCCCTCATCCAGGAGGGAACCTCTTCAGCAACGCTCGCCGAGCAGATGACCCTTGTGTTGCCGAATCCGATCAGGGCCGAGCCCGCAGGATGCTTTAAAAACCCCGGAGTGATTTTCACAGGTCTGAGCTGTCCGGACTTTCTTCCATCAATTCTCATGATATATTCCCCTTGATTAAGGAGTCGTGCAGAAATAGCTTTTACAAATGTAAAAGTTATTTCTGCACGGCTCCTAAGTTTAAATTTCCATAAAAAATGCTATAGTCACAATTTAACCGGAAAACAAATACTCTTAAAGCTCCCAATGAATAAAACATATTTAATATTCTGTTATTCAGCCGTTTTAATCTTTTCATGCACCGTTTTCGGCGGCTGCTCGAAAAAAACGGAGGTACCCGACCCTCCCACCGCCCGTTCGGTGCTTGTACTCGACCTGTTTTCAGCTCTCAATAAAAAAGATCACAACTCCGCGCTCGGCAAAATTGAACGTCTGAGGAAGCTTGATTCCGGAAACCTCTTCTTGGCCAGCCTCGAGATCAAAGAAAAAAACAATGCGACGATTTCCGAAATCCAGAACCTTCTTGACGGCGGGAAGATAGAAGAAGCGCTTAATCTGACAAATGATTTCATCCTGAAACGCGGCAGAAACGAGGATTTCATTTCGATACAGAACGAACTTCAGGTCATAAGACAATTGAAGGAAACCGTTGACGCCCTGAACGATCCTTCAAACTCGACACGTCTCGCCAGAAACTCCGCCAAACTGAAAGCCATAGCGTCAAAGTACAAACCGGCTGAACTTTTCATCCCCTATGCAAACGAGAAGCTGGCTCTCGCAAAAAGACTTTTCAGCACCGGAAAGAAAAAGGCGATTGAAGACCTGTCTCTGGAGATAACAGGCCTCATATCTAAAAAAGATCCGAAAGTGGCCAGTGTAATTGCCATTCTCGCGATAGAAAACCCGGAACATCCTGTAATTATGAACTATATGGATTATATTGGCGGTTCAACAGCTAAAATGTCTTTATCAGGCACTGAAAAAAACAAATTGAAAAAATAGAAAAGGCGGGAAGATGATGAAAAAAGAATTATGTCTCATGTCGGTATTGTTGATCCTATGCTCCGCGTACAGCGACATCAATGCGGCTGAAAATGGAAAGGCGGCACCGGCCGCAGCAGCTGTTCCAGCTCAGGCGCCGTCAGCGGTTCCGGCTCCTCCTTCCATCAAGCCCGCTACCAAGGATGCCGAAAAGAGTGCGAATGCGGATCCGCTGGCATTCCTTCCGGAAGTTGTCGCCAAAATCGGTGATGATAAAATCACAAAGGCGGATATTCTGGTCGAGTTCAAGCCTGTCATCGCAATGATGAAGGAAAGCGGACAGCTCGATTCAGTCCCCGCAGATGTCTGGAAGTCGGAAGTCAAGGAAAGGCTTGAGGACTTGATTGCCACTAAACTTCTTCTCAAGCTTGCGGAAGCCGACGGATACAAGCCGGATCCCGCCAAGGCCGAAGAGGAATTCAAAAAACTCACGGCCCAGCTCCCTCCCGAACAGCTTGCGGAAACACTTGCAAAACAGGGTATGACTCAGGAAGCCATCAAGGCGAGAATCGCAATGGGGCTTGTAATTCAGCAGTGGATTGAGGAGAAAGTCGCCCCAAACATAAAAGTTTCCGACGAGGACGCAGAGAAGTTCTACCGTGAAAACCAGGAGCGTTTCAAGAAACCCGAAACGATCCGCGCCTCGCACATACTTGTAAAAATTGACGAGATAGATCCTGAGAAGGCAAAAGGGATGACCGACGAACAGAAGGGCAAGGCGTCTGATGAACTGAAGCAGCAAGCCCTCAAAAAGGCCCAGGATATACTTGCAAAACTCAAACAGGGCGAGGATTTTGCGAAACTCGCAACTGAAAACAGCGCATGCCCCAGCAAGGAGAAGGGCGGCGATCTCGGAACGTTTGAAAAGGGAAAGATGGCCGAGGAGTTTGACAAGGCGGCATTCTCCCTCAAACCCGGGGAGTTGAGCGATGTCGTTGAAACGGAATTAGGATACCACATAATCAGGACCGCTGAAAAAAAGGAATCCGAATTCATGCCCTTGCAGGATGTCAAGGGTTTTCTTGTCGAAGGTTTGAAAAACCAGAAGACCTCTGAAATCATCCAAGACAGGATCGAGACCGAAAAAAAGAACAAAAAAGTTGAAATATTTGTAAACTGAGGAGGCCTGACATGAAGACATATTCCACAATTGCAATGTTCGCCGCACTATTGATCATCGCCTGCGGTTGCGGAACCGATCCTGCGCGAATTGATGCGACAGGAAACGCGGGACTCACAACCACGGATGAAATCAACTTCAAGGACTGGCAGATGGCCGCTGAAAAATGCGTGAACTCCCTTCTTGAATCGGGTACGCTCGTCCGACCGGACGGGAAAAAATCCGTCGTGATGGTCAGCACCGTGAAGAATTCCACTACGCAGCATATTGACGTACAGATACTCACGCAGAAGATCACCAGCGCAATCCTTCGTTCAGGGAAAGCCGTTACAACAACTGCGGTAAGCGGCGCAGGAGCCACGGACAAATCCACAAAACAGGTCCGCGACCTGCAGGATGACGAAATGTTCAACCAGAAGACCGTGAAGAAAATGGGAACAGCGATCGCCCCGGATTACAGTCTTGCGGGTGAAATCACCCAGATGAAGACGGCGGAGGGCAGGATGCGGGAATCATATTTCTATTTCCACATGACCCTCACCGACCTTGAAACCGGTCTGGCCGTATGGGAAAGCCAGGACATCGAAATCGCAAAACAGAGCAAAAAGGCGCTGATGGGGTTCTGAGGGAACCGACGGACAGCACCCTGCCTGATAATAATCTGAACTTCGGACATTCAACATTCCCTGTTGGATATTGAAACTTCTCGCCTTTAAAGAATCTTACTTTCCGTGTGTTTCGTGGTAAAAAAAATGAACTCTGACTTTGAAATTTTCCTTGAACTGGTGAAGAAGCGCAGAAGCTGCCGCGATTACAGCGAAGCTCCCGTGCCGGACGAATTGATCGCAAACTGCCTTGAAGCCGCCAGTCTCGCACCTTCAGCCTGCAACAAACAGCCGTGGCGTTTCATGATTGTCAAAGACTGCGAACTTCGCAGACATTTATGTTCAGAGGGGCTTCTGCCCGGACTTCCAATGCCATGGATGATGAAATCGCCCGTGATCGTCGTCCTGTGCGCGGAGACAAGCATGTTCACTCACTTTGTTGCACCTCTTGTTTCCAAGGTGCAGTATCATCTGATAGACATCGGAATTGCAGGCGAGCATTTTGTCCTTGCCGCCGAAGCGCAGGGACTCGGCACATGCTGGATCGGCTGGTTCAACGGGAAAAAAGTCCGCAAAATCCTCAATCTGCCCCGCTCCCTCAAAGTTCTCTCGCTTATCAGCCTCGGCTATCCTGCGAGTCCCACTGAGCCAAGGGATGGAACAAAACGGATGGAACCGGAAGAGATTTCAAGATATTACTGAGGCGGGCTGTATCCGCGCCATAATGCGTCAGTCTTTACAAAAACGCGGTGTCGAGTATTCGCCGTAGGAGTTTCTTTACTGTTTTAAAAAGTCCATCTTTGAATTTCCACAATCAATAAAAGCATTGTATACCTCGGCGGAGTCAATTGTCGCCTTCAGATCAATCCAGAGGTTCTTCGCTAAAAGATGCGACAGTTTGTCGGAAAGAATTCGATGCCTTGGATCCGTGGACTGTTTTAGCATGTCCAATGTTCTCTGGCAGCGTCTACTCAGCTCATCAGTATAAAACCTGCCAGGCATCACCGTGGAATCGGCAACAGACATTTGGCCTTTATCCGTTTTCAGTACAACAACGGAATATGCGTCAATTGTAATATCAGCGTCCGCGCTTCCATCCTGCACGGTGATATTGTGCCCGTCACCCGTGACGGATATTGCCCTTGCCTCCTGGCATGACAGTTTTAATTTCACCTGTGAAGCAGCATAAGATTCATTTACAAGATAAAGCAATCCCTGCCCGTCAGCATAGGCGCCATATATGCCCACCGGCTGTTTTGATGAATCCATTTTCTTAAACGGAACCGCTGGCAGAGACCGGTATGCCTGTGCAAATTTTCTCATTTCATCTTCACGTCCTGCCGGAGCTTGGAAACCACCCCACAGAATATCATATGGATTGTAACTATTCATCGCGTGAGCGAACGGTTCAAACTGGTATGGCTCGGCGGGGACATGTGTCCCCACTATCCACACCTGCGCAAAGTCAAACCATTTCCCCTGGGCTTTACAAACAAAATCATCCAGCCGGGTTTCATAATAAGTATAATACGAAACAACTCCCATGGGCAGGCCTGCACGTTTTAAAATGTTATCCTGTTCCACCGATGAATCCCATTCCCTTGTATATTGTCCAAGATAGTCTAATTCAAAGAGGGCATACGTTGAAAACCCCCCGTCTCTCCGGTATTTCATTACAACAGCATTGCTGACACCTTTAAAAAGGCTCATATCAATTCCCATCTCACGCATGTATTCTGCCGGATTGAATTTTGGATCCCGAAGGACTGCCAGATTAGATTTATCGCGAAATGACGGCATGAATTTACCCGGCATAAAAGCAAGATACAGTTTCAAGTCACTGCGCACGGATGAAATTACCGTTGCCACATTCTTTATGAAATCACATATTCTTCGACTTCGCCAGGCGATGAACTCTTCACGCCTGGCAGAAGTCAGAAATTTATATCGTTCTGCAAAACGACTTGGATTCTCTGCGATACCCGGAACCTTGATGCCGGTTTCTTTTTCAAAAAGCGCGATTACGGAATCGCCGTATCCATATTCCAGGTTTTTATAGCAAAAAGATCCGCCAATATGGTGTGACATGCGTATTTGGATCCCGGCAAATGACGAATGCCCCTTGTAGCGCTCGGCTATCTCCCTAACAGCCGAAATGACATATTCATGCCATTGACGGCTCAGAGGCTCATATATTGTCTCTAGAACATTCGCTTCATTGATCTTTCCGTTTTTATCAACGCAGTAATACTCGGATGGCTTAATGTCCTGTTCCTTCATCTTTTGTTCAAAAACCGCATTTTTTTGGCCAAAAGGCATATCTGGAACGAATGACAGCCCTTCCCGTTCAAAAAGGGAGCAGTACAGTTCAAGCAGGTCTTTCTGAAATGGATCCGTTGCCAGTTTCCGATTATAGCGACCGCTATGCTCATTAAGACTGGAAGGATAAAGGCAATCCCCGTATCCAGCGCTCATGACGATGGCCATGTCTAAACCGCAATATTTCATGTAATCAATAAGATTATTTGCGCTTTTATAAAAACCGTCCCACCGGGTTTCCGGGGGGGAGGCAATACTCTTGATGCCGCCGAAATTATCCCTTATCATCATCTCTTCATAAAACAGACCGAGATGCCGTTTAGGCCCTTCAGGCAACGTAACATGGCACTCAGGAAGCCCTTCAGGCAGGCGGTGGAGGCTGATTTTACCGATCGCGGCATCCTTGCCGTCAAGCCTGTTGCTGATTACAACAGCCGCCTTATTTGATATCGGCCAGAAAAATATCCGATGGGTTCTTACAGCGCCGCTGTTGGGATATTCTCCTCCGCAAATCACGCCTGAATTTATTTGCATGCCCCTGATGGCATCGGGCGCATCCGGCTGAAAAACAGAAACTCCAAATGAGCGTAAATCGTCGTCCGGGTATGTTACTTCAAGCAAATGGGGTTTCCCGACATCACTGATGTCGAATCGGTAGGCAAACCATGAAATATTATCCCTTTTCATTTTGTCAGGAGGAACGCTCATAAGGGGGGGGAAAGCATTTTTTGCGTTTGTTCCCGTATGACGGAAATTACCCAAAGCAGTTTTCTTGACACTAGTGTTTCCCGATTCCAGATATCGGACGGGGTCTGGCAGGGAGGAACAATCAACTTCAGCAATAAGCTCCTTTTTAAGTACAGGCGGGCGTATCGCCTTATACTTTGGATCAATAACAACAAACTCCATCATCGGATCTTGTATTTTACCGGACAGGCCTTCAAAAGAACAGGCCACTGTATGAACTCCTTCCGCAGAGGGCGCCAATAAACTGACCGGGAATGCTGATTTGCCGAAAGGGCATTTGATTATTCCGGAAATTCCCGGACGCCGTGTCGAATCTGATACCGTGACAGTATAACGTATCTCAACAGCATCGGCGTTTGAATTATCAATAAGAATAACAAGGCCCATATCTTCTTCAGGCGAAAAAACAGCGCTTCCCTTACGGGAGGAAAGCTCAGCGTAAATTCCCATTTTATTTGCCTCAACTTTCATATTCTCAGTTTTGTTGTCTTCATTTCCTGTCATCCTCAGATCCTTCAGGCCGGCTGCAAGCCGTTCCGCCATAACTGCAAACCCGTCGTCGTTCGGATGCACTGCCACTGCATCAAAATATTTTTCATCCTGATCAATCAGGCCCGGCCCCTCGACAATATATATATTCTCATCATTTACCGTACGCACCACATCACGCAACACCTGCCGATAATTCTCGAGATCGACAGCAGCCTTTACCGGTTTCCATGATGGGGGCACCCACAGCGGCGTTATAATGACAAGGGGAACCGACGGTTGCATGACCCGTAGATTTCTGATGAATCCTTCCACGTTTCTCCTGTAGGACTCCACGGAAGCGCCACTCTGCCAGCTATTCACGCCGCTGAGCATGCATACCACATCGCCTTTCAGCGACGCAATGAGTGTTCCTTCGTTTGCCGAAACCGCGCTCCCGGCGATGCCCATGTTGACAAGCTGCCATTTCTTTTTCTCCGCAAGAAGATAGGCGTATGATCTTGACACATCGCCTGCAGTGAATCCATGGGTGATGGAGTCGCCAAAGGCCACAAGCCGCTGCCTTGGCCGCTGGGGCGGCGCTTCAAAACGCGCGGTATCATTCACGCTGACGCCGAGTACATCAACAGAATCTCCATACGGCAGGACAATCTCATAATCGTGCATGCCGGAGGAGGGAGCGGATATCGGTACGATGACAGATTCAGGAACCCGTACCGTTTTCTGACCTGCACCCGTAAAGCGCCACGTGTCCTCATGTCTCCCGTCAATCAAATAGATGCCGACGGCATTGCGTCCTGATGTGGAACAGTGTTTTTCGCTGTAATAGAGATGCACTCGCAGCACAGCAGCATCTGTGCGGAATCGGCAGCGCATGCCGGGGTTATCCCACTGATATCCTTTTGTCGGAATTTCAATAAGTCGGTCTCCACGCGCCATTTTCAGCCCCGGTGTGAATGGCGAATCGACAAACGTCAGCCGCACATAGTCGGAAAAGGAAAGACGCGCATCATCGGCGGGAATAAATATATCCGCATCCGCATATGCCGGCGATGCTGCGAGACTGATTGCCGCCATGATCCTTATCACATTTTTAAAAATATTGGTTCCCATTTCCGGCTCCTTTTTTTTTTCTTATCGTCACACCATGGACACTGCGGACAAAACGCCTTTGTCTGCCGTCTGGCAGCCTGTTCCCTTTATTAGCTCCACCTATTATGCCCCTGTTTTCCGCCGGGCAGCATGATGTCTCCCGAATTTCAGGAAAACTTCAGTACCTTCCGGCCTCACCATTGCAGAACCACCCTTTTTTATACGAGTCTGTTCCGACACTATCCGGGAAAAGCGATAATGGAACTCCCCTGTTTGCCGGACACACAGTTTGCACATGTCCATCGGCAAAAAGAACATTTGTAGCCCTTTGATGAACAAGGTCTATCTTACCATGTCCGTTTTCTACTACTGTGTTATCCCAAATGGTTCGGTCGGTTGCCAATGAGTGCCAGGGTGACTCCAGAAGCAAATACAATGATCCGGAAAATTTAACTTGGACGTCTTTGTAAACTTCACACTCCCTGTTAAAAGAATAAGTAGTCAATTTCCACCCGTTGCCGCCAAGATATGGCCGCAATGGACAACGCCAGGCGCCGCATTGCCCTGCCATGTATTTATTATCTATATAAGGTGATAACAACAGCATCCAGAGATGATCCGGATCGTATGCCGGATAGTAGCCATTATAGTCGAAATTGTATGATGAGAAAGCAACCCCGAATTGCTTGAGATTATTCAGGCAGACAATGCCTTTTGTCGCGTCCTTCGCGCGGCTTAACACTGGCAATAACATTGAAGCCAGAATCGAGATGATCGCAATTACAACGAGGAGCTCAGTTAAAGTAAAACCGTTTCGCCGCAACAAGTTACACCTTTCAAGCCCCGCATTGAAAGAATATTTCCCGACAGCTGTGTCCAGTTTGGGTTTCAAGACATCCAGCCAACGATTATTCTCATCAGGCATATGGGTGACGTCCAGAGCAATGGAATCATCGAAGACGACTATCGTGACCTTTTTCATGTTATAGACCTCCCTCCGCTATTTATAGATAAAGTTCATCTGAAAACCCGAAATATTCAGCATGCCTCCCGTATAACCCATGTGCCTGTAAATAACATGAATTTGGACTCATGAAATGAGAAAACTCAAAGGTTATCGCCTTCTCAATGCCTGCTTCTTTTGCAGCTTTCAACTTCAAGAGAAGCTTTTCCCATTTTATAGGCAAAAATTTTATAGGCATGTCTCGGTCAAATGTTTCAGAATTTGTCCAGCACCTGAGGCCATGCCTGTCCGCCAGTTTCTTATTCACTGTCAGGAAGTCTTTCAGTTCTGAAAATTCCACATGCCCATCCTGAAATGCCACGACATCCACTGCACCCTTGATAGTACTCATTATGAAATCCCAGTCTTTCTCATGTTGTGCAGTTGAAATACTTCCGCAGCCGTTTTTCAATTGAGAACTGTACTGGCTTACATTTTTACAGCCGTCGATGTAAGGTGAAATCACCACCGGCAGCCCGCCTGACAGCTCCTTGCAATGCCTGCCGATTCTAGAATAAAGGGATGCTATCTCCGGCGTACGTGCCAAAGAGTCGGTTTCCCAGCAGAGATACCATCCCTTAAATGCGGTAGAACTGCCATAAAGTTTCCAAACTTCTTCCGCAACCCTCATGCTGAGCTCTATTTCCTTTTCATGTTCTTTATGTTCCCAGTAATGGTTTGAATCATATGTGCCGAAATAAAATGACATTGAATATTTTTCAGATAGTGTAAGAAATAATTTCACAAGATCCATGCTGGGCATGTGACAATTCTCCTGTTCCGATAGGATTTTAGACGGATATGTCATCCACCGCCTCATTCCACATCGTATCATAATGACGGTGTCAATACCGGCATTTTTCATGGAACGGAAATCTTTTTCCCACTCACTGTATCCCCAATTCTGATGGGGGATGTCATGACTTATTTCATCAAGAAATGTTCCGCTGATTGGAAGGGCGTCAACGTTTTTCATGTATGTGTTCCTGTTGTCAATCTTTCGTTTATGCTTAACGTTCATTGATAATGACGGATTCGATGCCGAGCAGTTCACCGAGCCGCCGGATATCTTCGGCATGATGCCCGACGCCGAGCGCAAAGTGATGGGTCGGGCCTTCGGCAATCCAGCGGCGCAAAAATGTCCTGATGTCCGGTTTGAAACGTCCATGCGTGTTGGTGTTGCCTGTCGGCGGTACCGGTCCATCGACGGATTCGCCTTCCGCGATGATGAACTTGAATTTGCCGTCGCTTTTGAGTCCGATGCTGAGCATGGTGATGGAGCCCTCCTTGATTTTGAATTCCACGCTGGCGCCCGAACCGGGTTTCCCGTGATATTTTTTCAGGCTGCGCAGGACAGGTCTGCCGTTGGCGATATTGAGGTGATGCGGGCCGTCATGTCCGACCAGCACCGTGTCGCGATTAAAATCAATCGGATGGAATTCGGCAAAACTGCCGCCGATATCCAGGCGATCCATGATCATCATCGCGATACAGGTTTTAATGTCGTATTCGCCGCACATCGGAAATCCGGCGGAAGTCAGCATGGAATTGCCGACGATAAAGTTAGTGACTAGCGTCCGCATGTCCGAGCCGTTTCCGGCTTCGTAATAATAGGCGAGTCCATCGAGTTGTTTCTCTTCAATTAGCCTTTCCAGCGCCACAGCTGCCCTTGAGGCTATTTCCAGATCTTTTTCGGTTAATTTTTCGGTCAGCGGATCACTCACCGGAACCGGCGTGTCGAAGAAATCCAGGATGCGTCTCTTCATTGTCTGCACCTCACTGTCGGAACCGGACAGCTTGCTGAAATGAACCATGACATCGTCCGGCTCGCACTGTACGACATGGCAGCCGAATCCGGCGGTTACCGCCGTGGGATCGGTGTGCATGTCGAGCATTGCCTCCAGGACATGTCCCATGTGCCCGATCCGGGCGTGTTTCAAGTCATGAAATGCCTTGGCGATATTGCACCAGTTCGCGATTTCAGCGTCAGCCTGAGGATCATTTTCCAGCATGCCGATGATGACATCCGGCGCTTTTCTCCCCATTCTGACCGCAACGCCGGTAAATTCCGGAACGGAGCAGAAATCGTCATTGCAAAGTTGCATGAAAGTCGAAGCGTGAGCATAATCCATCGCCGCCAGCGGCTGAAGTGCGGCCAGTACGATCGGGACGTCCTTGAATTCTCGGGCGATTACGCCGAAAGTCGAGGACGTGGCGTAAGTCACCATATCCACGAAGATCAGGTCGAAGCCGCCTGCTTTCAGTTGCGGCAAAAGCGCATAAGCGCCCTGGGCATTGTCAATGATGCCAAAGTTTTTAACCGTGACTCCATTTGATTTGACTTTGCGCTCGAAGATTGCCAGTTTCCCGTCCATCTTTTCCTGCAGACCTTCAAATTGAGCCCAGTACACATGGTGGGCAACACCGAATACGGCGATATTGGCGGTCAGCGGTTTTCTACGTTCGATTTTCATGTTTTCCCTCTTTTCCTTGTGAATTTACCACGAGAACATAATGGAGCCGGAAATATTTTTCAGTTTTACACACGTTCCAAACGCAGTTCCGGTAAATTCCGGAGCAATGAAGTCGCCTT
>JBAYFV010000088.1:0-11842 GCA_041666985.1 Victivallales bacterium | reverse complement strand
TGAAAATCTCGGACAGACTCCGGACTGTCTTTTCTGGCCATGGGGGCATTATTCCGATTCAAGCGTGAAAATCGCAAAGGAATGCGGCTTCAGAATGCTGTTCACCATGGAGAAAGATGCGGTTACGGAAAAAACCTCCGCCGATAAAATCCCGCGCATTGCGACTCCTGCGAAATTCGCAGATTTCAAGAAACAGCTCACGATTTATTCAAACCCGCTGCTCAGAAGTTTCAGGAAGATGTTGCCTTGAGCCAAGGAATAGCCACAAAGACACTAAGTGAGGACGTTCGGGAATTTTTACTTGAAACTTGAAACTCTCAACTTATCCATCCCATTTTCACTATACCGGTAGTTTTTCCGCATTCCTTATATATATTTTTATCCTAATCAAATTAGGATAAAAACATGTTCAAAGATATCATAATCAGAGGTGCGAGACAGCACAATCTCAAGGGGATAAACGTAACCATCCCCAGACACAAACTTGTTGTCATCACGGGACTCAGCGGTTCCGGCAAATCATCACTTGCGTTCGACACTCTTTACGCGGAAGGACAGCGCCGCTATGTTGAAAGCCTTTCCTCCTATGCAAGGCAGTTCCTCGACCAGATGCAGAAACCCGATGTCGAACACATTGAGGGCCTTTCCCCGGCCATCGCAATCGAACAGCGTACAGCCGGAAGCAACCCGCGTTCCACGGTCGCCACCACCACCGAAATCTACGATTATCTCCGTCTGCTCTATGCCCATGTCGGCAAACCGCACTGCCCGAAATGCGGTGTTGCGATAAAAGGCCAGAGCGCCGAGGCGATATGTGAAAAGCTCCTGATGCTTCCGCACGGAAGGAAAATGATGATTCTAGCACCGTATGTCAGCGGACGGAAAGGCGAACAGAAGGACATAATAGACAAACTGAAACGCGACGGATTCGTAAGGGCGAGGATTGACGGTGAAATCTACGAGCTCGACGGGAAGCTCCCGAAACTCGAAAAGAACATCCGCCACAGCATAGAAGCGGTTGTTGACCGCCTTGTAACAGGAAAAACCGAATCGTCACGGCTCAATGACTCTGTCGAACTCGCTCTCAGATGCGGCGAAGGCATTATCATCCTTCTTCTGGAAAATCCCGACGTCAAAAAAGGCAAATGGATTGAAGAGCAGATCAGCGAACAGCTCGCCTGCGTCAAATGCGGAATCAGCTTCGGACAGCTTGCCCCCCGCAACTTTTCCTTCAACAGCCCGTATGGAGCATGCCCAGTCTGCAACGGCCTCGGCACAATGCTCATATTTGACCCGGCACTCGTTGTCCCCGATCCTGAAAAGCCGATAAAGAAAGGCGCGATTCCCGCCTGGCGCAGAGGGCCGCGCCGCCTTCTCATCTACTATAATCACCTTCTGCGATGCATTGCGGAACACTATAAATTCCCCGACATGACAAGCGTCCCGTTCAAGGACATACCGGAGAAGATTCAGGATGTGCTCATCAACGGCAGCGGAGACGAGACAATCAGTTTCGACTACTGGCGCTCCGGCAAGACGCACAAGCTCGACAAACCGTTCGAGGGCGTACTGAAAAACCTCCAGCGCCGCTATGTCGAGACCGAAAGCGAAGCCGTCCGCGAACGCCTGAAAAACTACATGCGCCGGATGAAATGCACGACGTGCGACGGACACCGCCTGCGCCCCGAAAGCCTCGCCGTCAAGGTCGGGAACCTCGGAATTCACAAATACAACGAGCTCACAGTTTCAGAAGCCGACTTGTTTTTTGAAAAACTGAAACTCACTGACGAGGAAAAAACCATCGCCCACGAGGTGGTTCGCGAAATCCGCAGCCGTCTCTCCTTCCTGAAAGACGTGGGACTTTCATATCTGACTCTCAACCGCGAAAGCGGAACACTTTCCGGCGGTGAAGCCCAGCGCATCCGCCTCGCAACACAGATCGGCAGCGGCCTTACCGGCGTCCTCTATATCCTCGACGAACCCAGCATCGGACTCCACCAGAAGGACAATGTCAAACTCCTGAACACCCTCGAAAAGTTGCGCGACACAGGAAACACCGTCATCGTCGTCGAACACGACCTCGACACCGTCCGCAGGGCCGATTATGTGATTGACCTCGGTCCAGGCGCAGGCAGGCACGGCGGCGAAGTCGTCGCTGCGGGAACTCCGGCGGAAGTTGAAAAGACCAAGACTTCCATCACCGGGAAATATCTGTCCGGCGAAAAATCCATCCCGCTTCCCGGGAAACGGGTCAAAGGCAACGGGACATTCCTGTCAATAGAAGGAGCCGAACACAACAATCTGAAAAAGATAAACGTGAAGATCCCGCTCGGGACTTTCTGCTGTGTCACCGGCGTTTCAGGTTCGGGGAAAAGCAGTCTCATAGACGACACGCTCCGCGTCGCACTTGACCGCCATTTCGACATCGGGACAGACATGCCGGGCAAACACAGACGCATCACCGGCCTCGAAAACATCGGCAAGGCGATTGTCATAGACCAGAGCCCGATCGGACGGACTCCGCGTTCAAATCCCGCGACATACACTGACGCATTCGGCATCATCCGCGATCTCTACTCCAGGCTTCCAGAATCGAAAATGCGCGGCTACAAGTCGGGCAGGTTCAGTTTCAACGTAAAAGGCGGACGCTGCGAGGAATGCAAAGGCGACGGCGTAAAGAAAATCGAAATGCAGTTCCTCCCCGAGGTTTATGTGACATGTTCCGCCTGCAAGGGCAGACGTTTCAACCGCGAGACGCTCAGTGTCCTATTCAAAGGCAGAAGCATTGCCGATGTTCTTGAGATGACCGTCGCGGACGCAAGCGATTTCTTCTCGGCAATACCGAAACTCCACCGCAAACTCAAGACACTCGAGGAAGTCGGACTCGGATACATCCATCTCGGACAGCCCGCCACAACCCTTTCAGGCGGCGAAGCCCAGCGCGTAAAACTCTCTGCGGAACTCGCAAGGATTCCGCGCGGACACACGCTCTATATTCTTGATGAACCGACAACCGGCCTTCACATCGCGGATGTCGACAAGCTTCTCGAAGTCCTGATGCGCCTTCGCGATCACGGCAACACAGTCCTGGTTGTAGAACACAATCTCGAACTCATAAAAACCGCAGACCACATAATTGATCTCGGCCCCGACGGCGGCGACAAAGGCGGTCGGCTAGTCGCCGAAGGAACTCCGGAACAGGTCGCGGAAAACCCCGAATCCTACACCGGCCAGTTCCTGTCGGAAATCTTGAAGGTTTGAAGAAAGTGACAAAACTCGTTACGAGTGCTGAAAAACAATTTGCCTTATGGATGCGGATGCCTTAAATTCAGAAATTATGCTCATCAAAAACAAAACAGTGCTTATAACGGGAGGCGCCGTAAGGATCGGCAGGGCAATCTGCACCGGCTTTGCCGGGGCTGGCGCAAAAGTCATAATCCATTACAATAAATCCGGAAAGGAAGCCGCAGCGCTTCTCAAAATGCTCGGCGGGGAAAAAGCCGGTCACCGGATTGTCAAATGCGAATTGTCGGATCTCGCCGCTGTCAGAAAACTCATTCCATCCATGGGCAAGATTGACATACTTGTAAACAACGCCTCAATATATTTTCCCTGCCCCTTATCCACTGAAAAGCTGCTTGATGCGAAAAAACAGATGGACATAAATTTCCGGGCGCCCCTGATTCTGATGCGTAAGTTCATGGAACAGGAAATAAAGGAAGGATGCATCATAAACCTTGTGGATCAGAGAATTGCAAAAACCTCTCCGAATGACGGATCATACACGCTTTCTAAAAAAGCCCTTGCCGAAGCGACATGCGCATCTGCTCTCCAGTGGGCTCCGCGAATCAGGGTTAACGGGATTGCGCCGGGTGCGGTGCTGCCGCCGCGCGGAATGGAAAACTCGAAAATGAAAATACAGATTTCCATGACACCCATGAAAAAGGCGCCTACGCCCGGGGAAATCGCGAAGACCTGCATCTTTCTTGCCGAAAGCGATTCCATAACAGGCCAGATCATATTCGTGGACGGCGGGCAGCACTTATAGTTTTTCGAATACAACCGGATTATCCGGAAGTTTTCGGAACGCCTGCAACTTGCTGACATTTATTTACTTGATGTCGGCAAATGGTGCCGGCGTTCCTTAAAAAATACAATTTCCTACACGGTCAAATGATTCATCTCATAAAGCGCAACAATGTTTTCAGGTGGGACATCTGCCTGCAAGACATGGCCGGGCGCAACGATATAGCCGTCTGGGCCAAGCTGGTCAATCAGTCTCCTGACTTCGTTTTTCACATCGGCAGGCGAGCCTTCCGTCATGGTGTGCTGGGTGTCAACCCCGCCATGGAAGCAGAGAGCTTTGCCGAACTCCTTTTTCAAGCGCGCCGGTTCCATGTCGGCCGCAGTGGTCTGGATCGGGTTCAGCACATTGACTCCCGCCTCGATCATGTCCGGGATGATGTGATAAATGGAGCCGCAGCTGTGATGGTAGCCCTTCACGCCATAGGATGCCGCCAAATCATAATGCCGCTTCAAACTCGGCATGAAATATTTTCTTATCAGTTCCGGAGAGATGAAGAGGCTCATCTGCGTTCCATAGTCGTCACCTGAGCCCACCAAGTCAAACATGCCCTTGTATTTTTCAAGCATCCGTCCAAGGCATGGCAGGGAATATTCCTCCACTTTTGCGACAATCGCATCCACGACGCCTGGATTTTCATACAGGTCAATCATCAGCTGTTCCATGCCGCGCATCATCCACGGGATGCCGAACGGCCCGAAGAAACTCATGTCGAGAACCAGTTTGTCCCGCTTCCAGGCTTCAAAATTGAAATCTGCGGGGATTTCCGGCCAGACGACCTCATCCGGGCGTGGCCAGTCGTACTTTTCAACGTCTCCAATTGTTTCGCATCTCGCAAGAGGATAGTCCGTGATTTCCCAATACCATGCGTTGCCGACCTGCATGTACTCCTGACGGCCCCCCCAGATGTTATAGCGCACCTTGTCCGTAGAAGCCGGCATCTTCGCGGTGCGTTCCGGGTGTTTGAATCCGGCGCCGATGCCTCCCCAAATCGAAGCGAACTTGTGACAGCCGAAGTAATCGCCCAAGTCTATGTTGTCCTGCAAACCAAGATGTAGCCGCAAACGGGCCTGGCACTCTCTGGTCGCCTCAAATGTGAAAGGAATACGGGCCGGATGTTTCCGGTTGACAGCATCAAGCATTTCCTGTCTTTTGTTCATTTATATCCTCCTTGCAAAATCTTCCGTGCCACCAGGGTTGGTGGCGTTCCATGATTCACCCATTCCGCCTCTTACGGATTGCACGAATTACTTTCCCATCGCCTCTTATTGTTCAAGTCAGAATCGCATCCGGGCCGATGGGCATGCCCGCGTCATCTTTCCGCTGCATGGATTCCGGAATGATCAGGATATCGGCCCTGATCGGAGAAAAGCCTTTCGGATCAAGAAGCGTAACGCGGCAATAGCCGAAATTGCCCTTCTCCAAAGCGCCCTTCAATGATTCGCACCAGAGTGGTATTTTCACTTCAGCGGTTTTCCCGGGTGCACATGACACTTTGACATCCCTGAACTGCCGGACCATGCTCATCCAGGTGCCGCCGCCGTTCTGCTGGGTGCGGACTACGCATTCGGAAAGATCTATGTCATTGTATTGATTGGTGACCTTGAACTTGATGAACTTGTCGCCTTTCCTCCACGAAACCCTGGGAGGGAACCAGACCGGTGAAAAAAGCACACGCAAAGACCAGAACTGCGGTTTCGGCAGAAGATCGGCGGTGACAACACCCCAGTTGGCATCCTCACCCCAGCGGGTCCATCCCCAGGGATTGCCTTCGGCTCCTTTGCCTGCGCCGCAGCAGAGCCACGGGAAATAGGCGCCGCCAAGGCAGGTGGGGTCATGGCGCATGTTTCCCCATTCGTCCTTCAGCCGCTCATGGAAAACTTCCAGTGTGTTTCTTCCGGACAGAGGATCCGGCCTGGTATCGCCGATCAACGAAAGATAAGGTGAATTCATCATGTCAGGCTCTGCATTGAAAATCCCGTATTCAGAACTGAACCAGCAACCGCTCCAGCCGCGCCTCAGCGCCTCTTCGGCGGTAATTTCAACCATGTCGGCCTCCCAGCTGTTGGGATTGACAATCTTTCCTTCGTCACGGAACTGCTTCTGCAATACAAAGCTGTAATGGATGTCGGCTATTTCACCGACGCGCAATTCGAAAATCCCCTTGATTTTGTTGGCCGGGCCGGGCGGCGGGAACATGGTCGGACGGCTCGGATCGAGCAGGTGGCAGAACCTGTCATAGATCCGGAGATGGTTCCATCCGTCTTCGGCTACGGCTGCGCGCTCAGGCATGTTTTCATTGCCGACACTCCAGGCCATGATCGAAGTGTGGTGCCGGTCGCGGCGGATTCCGCCTTCGATGCGCATCATTGCAGGCCCCACCCATTCCGGATCATGAATGTAGTTTGTCCCCCAGTCTATCGGCAGTTCCTGCAGGAGGTAGAACCCCATTTCATCACAAAGTTCCGCCAGGGCCGGAGGCGACAGGAAATGCGTGCGGATGGCGTTTACATTCGCCTTCTTCATCAGATCCAGGCATTTACGCAGCCAGTCTTTCGGAGTGTACAGCCCGTGTTCCGGATGGAAAGTCAGATGGTTTACCCCGCGGAACTTGACGGGATTGCCGTTCAGCTTCGGACCTTTCGCTGACAGTTCGAGACGCCGGAATCCGGTGAGGTAACGGTAAAGCAGCGGTTTCCGCCTGTCTCCGGCAAACACGATTTTCACTTCGTAGAGGCTGGGGTATTCGTCGTTCCACAAATCAGGATTTGCAACTTCCATGAAAACTTCATAACAGTCCTGCTCCGAACTTGTGTCAACGCTGAAGGATGCAACTGATTTTCCGCTGCGGGACAACTCGACAAGCAGTGTGCCCGCGACCGGATCGGAAATGGTGATTTGTCCTGACACCGTCCCTCGCCGTAAAGATTTTTCCAGCGAGGAGACAAGGTGATATTCCTTTATGAAAGTCTTTTCGACCGCGAAGAAATATGCGCTCTGGGCAAGCCCGGCGAATTCCAGGGCGTGGCGCGGCATGTCCATCTTGACAAACTTGTGTTTCCTGATCAGGCGAACTGCGACTTCCGCAGTTTTGCCGGCCTCAACCAGCCCTGTCACATCAAACTCCGCAGGGGTGAGTCCGGAATAATGCGCGCCGAGTTTCCTGCCGTTCAGATAAAACATTCCAGCCGGATAAACCGCGTCGAAACGCAGGAAAACACGTTTGCCGCGCCAGGCTTTCGGAATCTCGACGGAACGGCGGAGGATCGCACCGTCATTCCCGTCAATGTGCTCCAGTGTAACCCGGTTCCAGTTCGGTATTGGATTTGCATCCGCCTCCGGATCGCCGTAAAAAACCTTGCCCGGCTGCTGGACGGTCTTCCAGCCTTTCGTTGATTCAGCGACTGCTTTTTCCCTGAAAGGATAATATTTAACCCGCCATTCTCCGTCGAGACTGAGGCGGCTGTCTTCCGGCTCCGGTGTGAAACGCACCGGGTTAAGAACCGTGTGACATCCTTCACTGAACTCAATTTCTGTTTCTTTTTCAATCGAAAGCTGTTTTCCGATTATATCGCCGCCGTTTACAATCATCTTGAATCTCCTTTTTTATAGTATCAGAGCGACCAAGTGTCCGACAATCTCCAAATCTCGAAATCATCCAATCTTTATAGAGTCCGCGTTAACGACCTTCGGAGACGCCAGTTCCCGCAGTCCCTTCCGGTCTGAGAATATGAAATCCAGCGTCTTTTCAAAAATGCCCAGACGGTCAAACCCGATGTATGCTTCATTTCCGGTAAATTGATCCCCGGTCAGCTCGAGCGAAAGCACCCCTGCCCGCAGATTATGTTTGCGCAGATCCTTCCGGATGGAATCCGCCAAGCTGTATTGCGCTACGAAAATCCCGGACGGTCCGCCGCTTTTCGCAATGGAATCAACAGTTCCTCCGGAATCATTTCCAGTTTCCGACAGACGGTATTTTTTCACACCATGCTGTTTTACCGCCGCTTCAAATCCGGCCTGGGCGAGCACACGGTAAGGCGAAGAGGTATTTGCGGTTGCGAAAACAAGGGAGCGGTAGCCCGCGATCAGCAATGCCGATGCCGCCGCGTATCCCGCCTGAAAATAATCAGGCATCAGATAATTTTCAAAGGGAAGCCGATCCGTGCGGTATGGTTCCACATGCACCACCCTTGTCCCAGCTTTATCCAGCTTACCGGTCAAGCATTCGTTATAGGGCTGAATGGGAGTGCAGCTCGCAAGCAGTCCGCGATGACGCTGCTGAAGAACCTGCTCCAGGAAAACGGCCTCCACTTCCGGGGTCCATCCCTCTTTACGCTGGGAAAACAGGCTCATAAGACAGTTTTTGGATAAAATCATATCCTGGATTTTAACAACCATGTCCATTTCACCGTGATACATGACGGAGACAATTCCAGACTTTTCAGCGGGACGGCTCTTGACATAGCATCCCGAACCCCGGATTTTATAGATCAGATCATCGCCGGACAATTTATCGAGCGCCGCCCTTACGGTGTTCCTGCTGACGCCGAACTCGCCGCACAGCTCCGCTTCCGTCGGCAGACGCATCCCCGCCGGATAATGTCCACCGACAATCCGTTCGTGCAGTTTCTGAAAAATCATATCCGCCTTGAAGCCCAAATCCATAAAGGTGTTCCAGTTGTTCAACAATTGTTCTTTATCGAAACTACCATGTGTTTTTAACGTTTTCAACAGAAAACTATACAATATTTGAACAAATTGTCCAATTTGCAAAATCCACGCCCGGAGGACGTGGGTTTTCAAGTTGCTCTAAAAAAATCTAAAAAAATATATAACTATTTTTATTTTATATTCTTGACAAAGGCTTTGCATTCTGTTATAATTAAGCAAAACAAACTGTACTAGTACGCTTTATAACTGACGAGAACAAGGGGATTAAACATGCTGAATACTATTGACAGGGGAGGCAAGACCTCGTTTTCGGTTCAGATAAGCGAAAAGCTTATTGCAGGCATCCGGAGCGGGGTCATGAAGCCGGGCAGACGAATTCCCGGAATCCGCGTGCTGGCCCAAAAATTCGGCACCAGCAATAATACGGTCATTGAGGCGCTCGACCTGATGGAAAAGCAGAACTATATCGAGCGCATTCCCGCGAAAGGAACGTTTGTTTCGGATGATGTCAGCCATGAACTGAGCCTGAGCCGCCTGGTTTTCCCTTTTCCGGAGTCATCCATCAGTCCCGAGGGCGGTCTGGAAAACTGGGGAATCGTAACGGAATTTTATCGCGGTGCGCTGACAGAGGCCGCCAAGCTGAATGCGGAAATCTTATTCCATCATTTCGAAGAGGCGAAAGACGAGATTGTTTTATCCAGGCAGTTGCGGCGCATGAACGATTTTGACGGCGGTATTTTTGCAGGCGATCAACTGCATAATTTACGCGACGGGCTCATTGCTAAAAACAAACCATGTGCATTGTTAGGTTCTTCATCTACAACTGCTGTCAACATATGCGGCAGTCCGGATGAGGCCTTCAACGATGTTGCATCCCTTCTGGCGGAGCGCGGTTATAAAAAGCTCCGGATTTTAATACAGTCAGATTATCATGCAAATCAGGCAAGCGAGGAAGGCAATGAACACAAGATGGGCTGTATTATCCGGGCGGTGAAAGCAAAAGGAATCATTGCCGACGCATCAATGATTCATGAATTGAAAGATAACGATGACGCCACCGTTGATGCGACATTCGCAAAACTTGTCCGGGGTTTGAAGAACAGAAGGGAGGCGTTTTTTTCAGTTCATACCGATATCGTTCCCGCTGTTTATCGCTATGCCGCACGGAAAAACCTCAGGATCGGGGAAGATTTCGGCATCTTCGGCTACGCTTCCGGAATCACGTTCAGCAATCTGGTTCCAGAATTTACTTTCAGCAAAATCAACCATTTTGAAATGGGGAAAGCCGCCTGCCGGACAGTTGTTGACGCCATTCACGGCGGCGAGTGGCACGGAAAAAGTGTAATAATTCCCAATACCCTTGTCGTAAAACACTCAATTTAGGAGGATGCATGAGACAGCATTTATGCAGTTCAGTACGAATATCGCAGGGAGAAGCGGGGGACAAGGTGGATCCGGTGGTCTGCACCCCGGCACGGAATATGCCATTCACACTCATTGAGCTGCTTGTGGTCATAGCAATCATAGGCATCCTGACTTCAATGTTGTTACCGGCGTTGAAGCTGGCAAAAGATACGGCGACCAACATTTCCTGCGTCTCCAATCTGAAGCAAGTTGGCACGGCTGTCGTAATGTATGCTGATGCCTATAATGAATTTATGCCTTCAGCACAAGGACCCGACCCCATTGCCGGCAATGGGGCATGGATAGTTCAATTCAGACAATTCACAAACGGCAACAGCAAAGTATTTTCCTGTCCAAGCAATGTTTCGGGTATAAACTACAATACGGCAATACCTATTGGAGGGGGAACGGAACAAGTCAGCATGTGGGAGCCTTATTGGGTGGGATATGGATATAATGCCACAGCATTCGGGATGCGTGATTCCAACGTCTTAAAGAAAATCACAAATTTCCCCAAAATCAGCGAGCTTTGTGTATTGCTCGAACAGGACAACCCTGATGCCGACTCTTATTACTCAACCAATGCCGGTTACAGATTTGAGTTCAGGCACGGCGCTGGCAGGACAATGAATGTCTTGTTTGGCGACACTCACGTTGACGGCAGAAAAGTGCTGGAAATACCCCAGCGCGGCGACTCATCACTACCCGCGTACAATGTCAATGCGAAATATACGGCTTTCTGGCGTGGATGGTAGGATGAACCATCAATAAGACGGATTTGAGGATATTTGAAAAAAAATAAGAAAGTAAGCACAAGGAGGTTAACATGAACTATTCAACTGGTTTTTGCAATTCAGGTCTCTGTATCGCTGTCTCTCTTGTTTTTTCCGGGGTGACTATGAATGCCCAGGAAAATCTGGTAAGCAATCCCGGTTTTGAAAACAGCAAAACTGTCGCCATCAAGGCCGATGCCGCCAATCCATCGCCATGGGAAATCATTGCAAAAAGGGGCGGATATGATATTGAGACCGGCGATCAGGTACTGATACCCGTCTCCTGGGGATTAAATCCCTCCGATGGCTGGGGCGAACATCCCGACAAACACTCCTATACCGGCAAGTTCCGCTATATTACCGGCAAACCCGGAGAGGATGTTCATTCCGGAGAGCATGCCGTCTTCATATCAGCGAACACTCGTGCCACGGTATGTTCAAACGCCGGTTTTTCAGTTATCCCCAAGATTGAAAACACCGGAAAGAAACCCGTGTTGCCACTTAAAGAGCCGTTTTACTTCAGTTTTCATGCAAAAGGGAAAGGAAGTATTTCCTGCTATGTCTATACCTACCTGCTTGCCGGAAAAACGAACTATAGAGCCCGCAAAGTAACACCTGAAAGCTTTGTCCTCACCGATCAGTGGCAGAAATTTGAAGGCACAATGCAATTTGCGGATCCCGATGTGGCAAATGCCAGCGGCGTTGTATTCGGCATAGAAAAGGGCGAAGCGACAATTGACGATGTCGCGTTATATAATGTAAAGCCGGAAGCGTCCGGTGCCGCCACCGGAGGCAAACAGGAACCCGCCGGGGCGCCGTCAGCAAAATAAATTGGGTGGCCAAAGGCCGCAACTCTTGTAGAATAGTTACAGAGGCACGGAGTTTGCGGAAAATGCAAAATTAAACGGGG
>JBAYFV010000087.1:0-11886 GCA_041666985.1 Victivallales bacterium | reverse complement strand
TCAGCGATGCATTTTCTGGCTTCTGCTGTTCAACCTTATCTGGCACCAGTTCTATGAAAAGATCCTTGAGGTTCTCCGGCGGCTTAAGTAGTTCCTCGGCTGAAAATCGTCGCTCGTATGTCTCCGCCTTGCGGCACTGCCGCTCAAACCACTTCAGCGCAAGTCCCTTTCCAAGGCAATAGTTCTCCTTCGAAGTCCCGCTCTTGAGAAAATCTCCGTAGACATTTTTCCAGCTCAAATAGCTCTCGGCATTCATATCACACCTCCATGTTTTTGTTCATGGAGGAAGATTATAGCGGAACTGCGTAGCCTTGTAAACGTGGGTTCGTCGGACGCTTACATTATATCCTGGATGTTCCAATCGGACGCTCCATATCCTGTCTTGCCTGAATATACCTCTTTAGCATTTACCTTGACGGACAGGTCAAGTTCACCAGTAGAATCTATTTTCTTGCCATGAAGCCTAAGAATGGCGTTGTATGGGTTATCGATCCGCTGACATTTAAAATCCATGTTCTTTCATCATGCCCTGGCGGGTTGGTAAACTTGATTATAGGCTTCCGCTTGTCGGCAATGCGATCCGGGTTGATCTGATTGATCACAATATCAAGGAAATCCTGGAGTTTTGGAGCGAAATCATATGCGTAAGGATAATAATCATTATAGTCGCCGACGTAATAGCTGAACATCAGCCCCAGTTGCTTGAGATTTCCGGAGCATGACGTCCTTTTTGCCGCTTGTTTGGCAGTGCTGATTCAAGTCCCTCCTTTTTCACTTCACAGATACTTCTCCGGTCAGTCCTGAATATTATTCTTCAACCGACATGCCAAAGAGCAATAAGCTCATTCCCATAGTGGCTCCGGGAATAATTTCAATAGACTCTATTTTCTTGTTTGGCAAAGGATTGTTCCAGACATGGACGGGCAGATTGAAGAATCTCTGTCCGTTCAATGTGCCGAAAAGAGCCGGAGTCATCCCCCGCCCAAGACCGCTGTCGTTAACATCTCCAATATCCATTTTGAAGATTAGGGAGTCCTCAACCGATGAACCATCTGAATAGTGTATGCGATAGCTGGCCGCAGTAGCATTGCAACGTCTGTCCCTTGCCCAAAGATCAAGGTTCGCAGGGACTCTGGGCTGATAATTGACAGAGTGCAGGAAAAGCAGTCGTTTTGCGTTTTCATTTATTGGAATTTTTATCGTATCTTCCGACAATCCTCTCACTATAAGAGCAGCTGGTCTGCCTTTACTGGTGAATGGAATAATGCTTCCGCCTTTAATGCCTGTCACGGCTTTGCACAGGAAATCCAGGCGGGAATTCGACGGGAAATTGAGTTCGCCGACTAATCTACTTTCGTTTGAAAGTTTAAGTTTCGGAGAGGCAACTGGATGCATGGATGCAAAAGGTGAAGTCTGGCTATGTGATGCGCATTCGAATATTATGTCAGGGATGAACGGGAATTTTTCAAGATCGCATTCCTCCGGTGACCATGACAGGTAAGACATCAGGGAGAGCGCCCTCCTTAATTCGAACTTCATTTTTTCAGGATCGGTGTTGTTCCAGGATGTCTGGCACATTCCAAGTGCTGCGTAATTCCGGACTGATCTGGCGATACCAGCTATATTCAGGGGATGTGTCCAGGGGCTGCCAACTGTTCTGTATCCGGCATCCGTAAACATTTTTATTGAAGGGAACAACGGATTAGGATCATATTTCCAGTCGTAGATTACCATGTCCTTGGGCAGTTTTGCGAGAAGTTCCGGACCGCAGATGTGGAGAATTTTCCCATTCTGTCCGGGATCGAACATGTCACCCCATAAATGCATTGACACATTTTTCTTTTTCAGCAGTTCGCTGTTGATAGAAAGGGAATTGATAATCCAGTCTGCGCTTCTCCAGCGCAAAGCTCTGGCCATATCCGATGTGACAATATCTCCGAAGAGCAACTCATCGAATGCGATGTGCAATGAGGACGGTTTTAAGTCGTCAATCAACTCTTCCTGTATGGAAAGCATTAACTTGACCGCCTCTGGATTAGCCACATCAAGGTTTCTATAAGTGTTCTTCTGCCACTTGGCCGCTGGCACGGCAAACTGTGCGTATTCAGGTTTGTGGGTAATATATTGAACACGTCCCCATGACGCCAGATAGGGTATAGGTTCAATGCCCCTGGCTTTTGCATATTTGAAGATGAGCCTCCAGTCGTTTTTAGTGAATTTATTTCCGCCTATTTCCGCAGCGGTGAAAGGATATGCGGTGTCAGTTTCCCAGCTATCAACTTGTATGACTAGTTTATTCAGTCTTAAAAGGTATGCCGCATCTATTGTTCTTTTAAATTCAGCTGTGGAACTTCCTCCGACCATCCAGCCGCGATAGGCCATTCTCGGGGCGTCAGCCATGAATAAATTAGGCAATTTGGGTTGAGGCGTCCAGGCCGCCCGCCTTGCCATTAAAATATAAGTTGCGATTCCGCGGAGAACTCCTTCCTGTGTATGCCCGGATATTCTTACCCCGCCATCATCAATGGTCAGGGTGAATGCCTCAGGACTTTCCAATAATTTTTTTTCAGCCTGGGTGAATGTTGCGGACTTAAATGGATTTTCAGAAATCTCCAGTCTGATCGTTGCCTCCGATGAACTGCCGCCATGGACTTCAATTATTTTTTTGACTTCCGGATCTATGGAAATCCCTTTTTCCGCTATGAAGATTTTACCAGGGAGATTGAAGAGTCCTTTGCGGAGTTCGAGTCTGATTGGCTTCCCGGCCATCAGGAGTTCTGGAGCATCAAGCCTTTTGGTGAAATCATAGCTCCGGAGATCTTTTGATTTTTGATTTGCAGAGATGGCATCAGGAAGGGAAAGGGTCACTGGCGCAAATCCTTCGGGAAGCAGCCATGATTTACCAAGAATTGGGGCCCATGTGTAGTTTTCATCTGCCCCATGATTCCTGTGGCGGGTAAAGTTCATATACAGCGTCTTGTCGCCAGAGGCATCATTTCCGAGCAGATCGGATAAGTTTATGCGTATGGCGCATGTCCAGGAGTTTTCCCCGATATTGGTTTTAGCATCCCATCCGCCTTTGAATTCCGACGGGTCGGTGGGGAACCAGTCAGCGCTTTTTTCGCCGCTGACATGCATTTTCCAGAATTTGCTTCCTTTCGCGTTGACCATGACTTGGGAAAATGAAGTCCTGTTTGCCGAAATGAATAACTCAATGCAGTCATCATTATATATATTGTTGTAGTCGGCGTTTTCTTTTGCCCTGATTTTAGAAGGCTCAGGCTCTTCCAAATCATAGCCTATATACAGCCAGCCGTCTTTTATGGAAAGCAAAACCCTGTCTTTGAATGGCGATTGTTTTTCAGGAGCATTAAGCGCGCTGAACGGGGATAATTCCTTTGCGTTCCTCCAGAACGGAGAATCCAGTTTTCCGTCAAATTCCACAGGTAATTCCTGCGGTTTAATAACAAGATCCTTCATAAAGGGGATTTTCCGGAGAGACGCGTTTTGATAAAGAACGGTGGTGTTTTTGCCCTCTGAGGAGAGATTTACTTTAATTGTTTCAGCGTCTGCTCCAGTGCTTATAATTGTTCTCGATTGAGATGCTCCGTTCTTTTTCACAGTGTCTGAATAAATTATATTTTTAGCATCCCATGCACCTTTACTGCCCGCAATGGTGAAGGAGCTTAGCGCATGGCCCGGTCCATCGACTTTGATATCTGCGGAGAATAGATATTTTGAATCAGGTTCTGCGGGAATATCTTTCCAGGCGCAGACGGATGTTTTGCTTTCTGAGCCTCTTCTGATTAGAACCGTCCCGTTTTCCTCATAGGCGGATGAGTCTTTTTCTTTTCCGGCGCTGATGTTAAAGGATTTTATTTCCACCGGTGTTTCGGCTGCCGGATCTCCATGGGCTTGAACAATGAGCATGGAGGCAAGAACTGTTGAAGAGGCGAAAGTGTTTAATGATTTGCATATTCTTTTTTTCATCTGAAATTCCCTTTTGATATTTCAAGGATTGCCAAATAAATCACTGTATGGTTTGTAACTCTTGACATGTCCGTCGAGAAAAGATGCATTCGCTGAAATTCCATGGCATCTCCAGTTTGCCCGGGCATTGCCTGCTGTGGGCCCCAGGGAGTATGAATAAGGGATTCCTTGCGCGTATTCGCAATTGAGTTTGTCGGCCCATCCGTCCAGGAAAGTCCATGTTGCAGATGGCTTGGATATTGTCATGAAATTTGTAAGGATATTAGTGTCTGCATACCAAACACCGGCATCATTGTACCTACGGAGAACCTGGGCATTGTATGTATAGGACGGGTCATTCCCCCTGTTTGGATTAGGGCTTAAGGGATAATTTACAGCGGATGACGGGCAACGGAATATAGTGTTCTGAAATGTTGAAAAGGGGGTGGTGGTGGATGGAGTTGTTTTCATTCCGGCATATGTGTAAAGAAAATATTGATAGGGTTTGAACGATGCACCGACAAAATATAGCCCATAATTCATCCAGCCATTGTAGTCATCTGAATATTGCAATACACAATAAATAAGTTGCTTCTGATTATTTATGCAACTTGCACTTTCCCCTATCTTCTTGGCGTTCTTCAACGCAGGCAGCAGCATGGCCGCCAGGATTGCGATGATCGCAATTACAATGAGGAGCTCTATTAATGTGAAGACCCTGTGCCGCAATGAGTTGAGCGTTTTTGGGCTTGCCTCACCGCCCAAGCCCCGTGTGCGTCTTTCCCCCTGGCTTTCTTTACAGGCCGTTCGTTTGTGTTCGGATGAAGAGTCGTTCATTTTCAAGTCCTCATTTTTCATTTCAGTTTTCAGCTACCTGTATCATATATTCCTGGTATTTTGTTAGTATATCACGTTTTTTCAGTTTTATTTCAAGCGTTCCGGAAGATGGGATTTCTAATCTTATGGACTTGCTGTTTACTCGGAATCCGATAGGATGATGCTCAAAGTAAAAAGCTTCAGGCATGGATGTAAATCCAAAATTCAATGTTCCCGGGCCTCCCTCGATGTAAATTACCGCCTTGTTTTCATCCGGATCGAGTTCAGCGGATTTAATTTTGATTCCAATCCAGGTTTCCATCCAGACGGGACAATTCCGCCCTGCAAGTCTTGTCAGCAGATCACATTGGCTCCAGTTTCGCGGAATCCGGCGGCGATATTTCGGATCGGCGGTGATCCATTCGTGGAAAAGCCGACCGTTTGCATGCGCCCCGGTAATTTTCTCCTTTAATTCGGACTCTGACTGTGTTCCTCCGGCAATTTCCATCAACAGGAGTGAATATAACTCCTGTCGTCCCAGTCGATCCGATCCGTTCCATGTCAGAAGAGACGGGGCGATCTTTTTCAGACAATCCGGTTCGGATTCATATATTTTCCGGCAACATTGCTCTAGGTGTTCCGGCAAGTAACGGTGAAGTATGTCGATTATTTCGGGATAAATCCCTTCAGTGGATAAGTTAAAAATGGTTTCACGGCGGATTGAACCTTCGAGCTTCGGGTGGCAGAGGAACCGCGTTGTTGTTCCGGTAAGTCCTTCGTGAAAGAACTTGTGCGTCCACCATGGTACCCCCCCCATATAGCGGGGGAAATATTCGCTTCCGGCCAGAAATTGCGCAAGCCGCAATACTGTATTTTTTGCCGCTGCATAGAGTCCCCGGTCATAACAGGCATCCTCGCCGAGCAACCGCGCCATCTGGGTAAAGCCCAGGTATGCACCAAAATTTGTGCCGTCGTTCCACGTTGCCCCGTCTTCATAACAGGCAGTGGACATACAGGCCCAGTCCTGCATTATTTCGAAATACCGGAAAGCCTTTTTAATAGTCGACCAGTTTTTCCGGACAGGTATCCAGTCTCCGGTAAGCATCGCCGTCAGATAAATGTAATAAAGGCTGAAGCCGTTGCCCCAGTCATTCTCAATCATCGGAAATTCGGAAGCTTCGATGTTTTTACGTGTAAGCTTGCCGAACTTAAGAATATTGGACACGTGAAGATATGTAATAATATATTTCATCCGTGTATGGGGCTCGGTGCGTTCGTACCAGTAATTGCAATGGCCTTCAATATTTTTGCCATTGTCAAAGATACCTATTCCTCCGATATTTTTATTGAATTCATACGAAGCTTTCGGATCGGTAACCTGTGATAAGACAAGTTTAAGCCGTTCCGACAACTCACTGCATGCACCGGAATCAATAAAGTTGAACAAAGTCAGCGGTAGCGCGAAATGAACCAGTGAACCGTAGGCGCCTGGACTGGGGGTGGTACCGGGCTGGGAGTCATGATATTTCATGTATTCATCAAAATCCGCCCGGAACAATTCGCCGATTCGGTTTTCCCCGCTGGTTTTAAAATGAAATTTCCGGGTCAGAGTCGGCAACGGAATCTCATATTCAGAGCTGTTTCTGCCGATTACGCCGTAGAGTTCTCCGTATTGTGTGGGAAATTTCAGGTTTTCGGCGTCATGCATGTCTATTTCCGCAACCCTGGAGGCCGCCAGTGCGACCGGTGGCGGCAACGGTGCAATTTCCAGAGGACTGCTGTTCCAGTCGTCTTCAAGGTGGCGATACTGGAAACGTTGGATGATATGAACGCGTTCCCTCTGCTCGTCGATCCTGTAGAACTCCTCCATGTTGACAGGATATGCCAGCATTGCCTTTGACCAGAATGAGCAGAGCTCAAGAGTTTTTCCCAGCCATTTTAAACTGACGGTTTCTTCACTGTGGAACAGTTCAATTCCGTAAGGCGAAGCCAGAATCGCATACCCGAATTCGCGTTCTCCTGAGATTTCAATGGTTTCCTCCTTGCGGTCAAAATGTATCTTCTTAGGTTGACGTTGCAGCACCACCAAAAGAGGTGTCTCCATGAGGCCGGCCTGGGAATTGCCCCACAGTAATATCCAGTTGTCCGTTAAAGGCCCGTCAGCAGAAAGATCATAATGAGAGCTTCCGGCGGCGGTATTGCGTATTGTAAAACCGGATCGCAGGGGTAATCCGAGATAAAGGAATTCTCCGGCCGGAGCGTAGTCGCTCAATACAAGCGATGAGTCATCTGTTTCCACCAGAAACCCTGGTGTGGCAAGACTTACGGTTGTGGCGAAATTTACATAATCACCCCGTTTGCGATTGTGAAAATTTCCGGTGGAACGCAACGTGGTCCTGTTGGTATAACTGATCCAGTTGATGTGCCTCTCGGACTCTGAATTGAAATCAACTTTCCCGGGCGGCAGCTTGAACATGGTGCCGCTGGTATGAGGTGGACGGCAGGACAATCGCCACATCGTCAGTTGCCGGTTGTCGGGATGTCCCATCCGGTGCAGGCGGGCTATAACTCCCATTGCCAGCTGGGAATAATCCAGCAATCCTGATTCATCGGTAAAGCCAAAACGTCCGCAGGAGGGACTGCTCCCTCCTCCGATTCCCAGGCAGAAGTCTTTAATAGAGGAATTTCTCTGATGTTCGGCTTTTGCATGAGTGGCAGCGCGTGAAGCGAATGGAATCACCTTTTCCGTTTCAGTCAGACATGGAACTGGAGCTGATACGGTATTGAGCGGCAAACCGTCAGTGCCGCAAAGTGAAATATTTAAATCGTTGATACTGGCGGAACTTACGGTCAGTTTGTTGCTTCCGGTTCGCAGGAAAACCTTCTGACTGTATGAATCGCGAGTATATGTGACCTGCGCCGGACGGATCGATACACCGTTGAGTTCAATGTCGGCGGAGATATTCCAGGAAAGAATCACCGGTCTTTTTTCCGCTGATTCAATTACGGTATACCTGGATTGCCCAGAATTCCCGTTTTGCCATTCAGAGAGAGTTTTTATTGACTCCGGATAATAGACCTGTTCGTAAATCATAAAGCGCGTGAACCCCCTTATTATATCAAACCATGACATGTTTCAAAAATAAAACATATTTGATGTTGTTGTTATTGTAACTTAAAAATGGACTGCAACAATTGTTTTTTGTGCCAAAGCACTTACGTTTAGTGCCAAAGTGAATTAATATGGAATTGCGATGCACAGCTTCTTGATAAATGTCAATGAGATACCGCGCAGCTTGAATTTCCCGTTCAAGATCAAAGCATTGGGGTATCAGCCGGACAATTACTATAATATCCACAACATGCGTTATTCGACCATTGATTTTGGTGTTGAGCTGAAAGGCGGAGATCTCTCGATCCAGGAAATGGACGGGAACTGCTACCGATATAAGATTCCCTGCACCGTTACCCGTATTCCGGAACATGACTACGGTATCGCTACAGAAGAGCCATGGGAGGTTCTTTTTTTCTCTTACTCTTCGGATTTGGCGGAAGATTTTATCAAGAGTGGAATCGATTTCAGTCAGCCCGGATGGGAGTTTAAGCGCAGTCTGCGATTTGAACAAATACTGGGACAGATAATGAATCTTACCGGCAACTTGCGTAAAACTGGTAACGCCGACCGTCTTGACCAGCTCGCATTCCAGCTTATCTGCGAAACGCGGCTGTCGAATCCTGATACATGCGTAGAGGAAAGCCACCAGCATCAAAAAATATTACAGATTGCATCATTTCTGCAACTTCATTATCCGGAGGATATCAATATAAATACGATACTTCGGCGATACGGATTCTCGCGGCGTACCTTTTACCGCGAGTGGAGTAAAATATATCGGACTACGCCCGCTCAGTTTATTATCGATAACCGCATTAATAATGCCAGCGGACTGTTACTGAAAAACAACCTGAGCATTGGGCAGATTGCCGGGTTGAGCGGCTTTTCAAACCAAATCGGATTTTATCGCTCTTTTCGTAAAAAACACGGAATGACCCCGTCGCAATACCGCTCTCAGAAATTCCCGAAAGCTGTTTGACAAACCAAACTCGAAAGATTGCAACCGCATAGCGGCTAGCATCTTGCGTCCGTATTTTTCCGATCCTCCTTCGGACGATATTCATATCGCCCGCCAGTCGGATCGAAAAAATCCAATCCGCAATCTGGCTCGCCAAAATCTAAATTTTCACCCGTGCGGAGTATATAATTGATGTTCTTCTGAAAAACTTCAGCTTTTTTTTCACCGTCACTTCGTAATTCCGGGCCAGTTGTCGGTGCGGAACGGTGATGCCGGAAGATCGGATGAATTGTAGAGGTTGCAGACCGGATTTTCCGCCCAGGCGTAACGTACCGCCACCGGTTTTGGAACCTGCGGATTTGACACCACCATTGATTTGTAAATCGGGCCGGAATATACGATGTTCTTAAGACCGTAATCTTTTGCGAGCGCCGGCAGTGCCAGGCGCAACCCGACATCCTGCTTGTTGCGGGGATGTATGTCGTTGGCTTCTCGCCACGCCAAACGGTACATTGGTAATTTTCAGATCCCTTAGCGGTTTGCTGACCATCGTCTGGTATTATTTATTCCCTTCAAGAAAGCCCAGGTATAGAGCTTGAACCAATGCTTTTGCCTTGGTATAGCTTCCCTGACAGTGATCTCGAAAGTCTTTGTTGAAAAGGCATTCCCCTTTTCCCTCTGATTGCCGTTTGAACAATTTATCGAGCGCCGTTTTTGTTTCATTATGGCAGAGACGGCGTAAATCGCGACCAAGCAAACGGGCACCTGTCAGAATTGCGTCGGGATACATTTCCGCAAGATCGGAGTCAGCTCCTGTTTTCAGCCTGTCAGAGCTTATTCTTGTATAGTGGGAGATTATCGTGTGAATGTCCTTTACATGTTTACGCCTGGCGCGGAGATTGCTTTCGCGATCAGTCCAGGCTATGATTTTGAGGAGGACTATTCCGGCAAGTCCCACTACTGGGACTGCAAGAATGCCGGTTCCATCGGAAACCGTGAGTTCCACAGCTGATTGGAATGCCTCTTCAAACCCAAGCATGCTCATTTGCGAATCATCTTCGGCCCAGGTAATGCTGCTTTTACTTACGTCTTCCACTCCTCCAAATGGCAGGATGTCAACACAGTTGCCAGAGGAATCCACGAGGCGTTCGGGATGGTTTTTCTCCGGAGCTTCTTTAAAGTTTTTCTCCAGGACAAGATTATTCCGAAGACGTTTGTAGTGAGTCCAGTCTTTGACCTTTACCGCCCAGTCGACATCCATTGTTTTCCTTGTCGGGCTGATATTATGTATTCCGACAAGAAAAACGTCTCTGGCAAATGCCCCGATAAGGGCAATAGGTACGTGTTCAGCTGCGGCGGACTCCAGCACCGCTTTAAACACTATCATTTTTTCAGGTTCAATTCTGCTCAAAAGCATTGGACAGATACCGGTTGAAAATTAACTTTGCCGTTTCGATGCTGCGATCATCGTCGCCGACAAGAAGATCGGCATATATCAGCAATGGATGGACGCACCCGTCATTCTGATATGTCTCTGAATTCCAGAAGATGCTCCTTATTTCCACTTCGCCTTTATCGTCAGGCTGCAGTCCCTCGGAATTAATCAGGATATTAATGCCTGAAGATGCATATACAGTAACAATTTCAGGAGAAAGATGTCCTGTAAGCTTGGCAGCCGCAACCTCTCCGCCCCACAGGAAAGATTTCCGGTCGAGTTTTGCCGTCTGCCACCACTGAGGATTGACAGGATGATATTTCCCAATCAGAAGTTTTGGGCGTAGGCGTTCGGCGTAAGTTTTAAGCCAATTTTCGAGAAGTTTTGCACGGTTTTGGAGTTCAAATCCTCTTTTTGAGGTTTCGACAAGATATCCTTGCGCAATAAGCTCGTTTCTCACATTGCTGGCCATTCCAAGAGATACGCCCGAAATATTCGCGAGAGACTTCAGGTTTCCTGCAATTCCTTCAGAATTCTCCGAAAGAGTCTTATTTACGGATTCTACCAGACAGACAAAGATGATCTTCAATCCAGACGAATGGAAAAGCGAGGATGATTTTTCCTTGACCATCCATAACGGTTTTGTGTGTTTGTTCACATAAACGTATATTCCGGAGTTTTCCACATAAGCATTCCCTACCGCATCCATAAACTGGACTTTCATCTTTTTCAGGGACTCCGCTACGCCCGGGGAAATGTAAGAAGTGACCAGAATGCATGGGGTTTGAGGAGGCTGAAATTCATCTTTTGCGGAAAGAAGAGCTGCGGAATGGAGGCTAGATTTGATTTCAACTCTATAAGATATGGCATTGCCGCTATTTGATTTAAAGATTACGAACGCATCCGCACCTATGGAGGGTTTTCTTTTCGAGTCAATTGAAAGAGTCATTCCGGCGGGGCATGAAAAAGCCCCAACCGCCTTCTTCAGCAGTTCATCCTGCTCAATGATTTTTCTTATATCTTTCAATCTAATGTCTCCATGATTGGTTGCCATGAAACTACAATAGCATATAATGGTTAAGTTTCAATATTACTACTGTTTCAATATTATTGAAATATTGTAAATATTGAAACCTAGCCTCATTAATAAGTATTTCAGTAGCTGTGAAGCAAGCCACAGCAAGCCCGTCATCACTTGGAGCGAATGCGGAAAGTGTTGTACCCTGTTCGCAAGACTTTGAGCGACAGGGTTAGGGTTCGTTAAAAATAACTTGGGCATTTGCTGGCGAAGAGATTTTGGATTGATTATCATGCTGCGAAAGAGGAGTCCGCTGCAGCGGATAACGATTGATCAACGTGATAAGCGGCCGAAAGAACGCCTGCCCCGTGGGACGGGAATCCATGCATTTGTACGTATTCAGTAAACTACGCTCGTTTATTGAATTCGTACTCAAATAAAATATGAAGAACTGTTTGTTTTGCGTTTTATTAGATGAGGTAATTTCAAAACTACCCTGAGCCGATTCAAAACTAACGGAGGGCGGACTTTCCAGTCCGCCGCTTGAGTTAGATTTCCGCGGGTAAGAAAACCCG
>JBAYFV010000086.1:0-11939 GCA_041666985.1 Victivallales bacterium | reverse complement strand
TCGAAAGTCTGGCGGCTTTATTTCCGCAGACCAATTATTTTGAGTGCGAGCTTGCTGAAAACCACGGATATACCCCGGTTAATCATCCCTGGCCCCGTCCGGTGAGAAGACAAAATGTGATTGGGGGGGACAGGCCATATCAGTTCTATAAGCTTGAAGGGGATGAAGTCCACGAAGTGGCGGTAGGTCCGATCCACGCCGGAGTGATTGAACCGGGGCATTTCAGGTTCCAGTGCCACGGGGAATTGGTTTACAATCTCGAAATAAATTTAGGGTATCAGCATCGCGGCATTGAAACGCTGTTCCCGGAAGCGGAGCCGAACCGGAGAATCATGCTTGCCGAATCAATTGCCGGAGACACCGTGATCGGTCACACTTACGCGCACTGCAGTGTCATCGAGAGCTTGTCGAATACGCAAATAAGCCTGCGCGCCCAGGTCATCCGATCCATTGCCGAAGAACTGGAGAGAATCGCCATGCATTTGACCGGTCTTGGCGGCGTGGCCAATGACATCGGCCTTGCGATTGCCGCATCTTCCTACGGCAGATTGAGAACTCTTGTCATAAACAGCCTGGCCGAGTTGTCCGGATCAAGATTCGGGCGCGGCCTGTTTGTTTACGGCGGAGTGCGTTTTGATTTTGACACTGAAAACATCAAGCGCATAATAAAAAATCTGCACACTGTAAGGAATGACGTGACGGACATAAACGATTTTATGTTCTCTTCGCCCGGTGCGCTGGCGCGTTTCGAAAAAACAGGCGCTGTCCCCAATGATTTGGCTTTGAAAATAGGACTGGTCGGACTGGCCGCGCGTTCATGCGGCATTGATTTGGACGCACGGATAAATTACCCGTACGGCGCCTACCGCTATTTTCCGGTTTCGCAGATAACATTGTCCACCGGAGATGTTTTTGCGCGAACCCGTCTCCGTGCTTTTGAAATCGGTGAATCGCTCCGCCATATTTTCGAACAGGTTGAAAATCTTCCCCAGGGCGAAATCAAAGTGGATTCAGGCGACACCGAACCGGCTACCGGGGTAATCTCGATAGTTGAAGGCTGGCGCGGAGAAGTGGTTCACATTGCCGTCACTGATGAAAAAGGCAGGATTTCAAAGTATAAGATTAAAGATCCGTCGTTTAACAACTGGTACGGATTAAGTCTGGCGTTGCGCAAGGCGGAAATTTCTGATTTTCCGCTCTGCAACAAAAGTTTTGATTTGTCATATGCCGGGCATGATTTGTAAGTAAAATCTCGGGAGGACAGCGCTGTTATGATAGATGCTATAAGGCTCAGAATACTTCAGGGCGACCCCATAGTTCACGATGTGAAAAATGTGAGCTTGCCCAAACTGTTTCGCGGCTTGCCGGCTATTGCGGATAAGCCCTGTCCCGAAGGCTGCAACAAGTGCGCGGCGGTGTGTCCTGTGAAGGCAATCACGACGGATCCGTTGAGGATTGATCTCGGCCTCTGCACTTTCTGCCCGTTGTGCGAAGAAGCATGCCACGGGAAGTTAATTCACTACACCAATAATTATCATTTGGCGACGGATAAGAGGGAAAATTTGATTGTAACTAAGGACGCCAAGGCGATTACTCCGGCAAAAGCGTCAAAGAAAATCCGGGATTATTTCGGGAAGTCATTGAAGTTGAGGCAGGTTTCCGCAGGCGGATGCAACGGCTGCGAACTTGAGTTGAACGCATTGGGCAATGTGAATTTTGACATGGGCAGATTCGGTATTGAATTTGTGGCTTCCCCGCGTCATGCGGACGGGATTGTGATAACCGGCCCAATCACTCAAAACATGTCCAAGCCCCTTGAGATTTGCTATGAGGCGGTTCCCAACCCCAAGATAATCATTCTTGTCGGTGCCTGTTCTATTTCAGGACATGTCTTTGAAAATTCAGCTCAACTGCAACGGAAATTCCTGGAGGAGAATAAAATAGACCTCTACGTTCCGGGCTGTCCGCCCCATCCCTTGACTTTCATAAGCGGCATTCTAAGCTTCATCGGAAGATAGATGTTCCGGAAAAGCAATAGGAATTCTGTTTCCAGCTTACAGGCAATGAGTTTGAAAATTGGAAATCACAGGTTGTGATTTCCAACAAGGATAAGATAGGCTAAGAAAACTGCCATACGCCTTGACACCGCTCAGAATTCTCCAGAATGAACTCCTGGCGGATCCCAAAGCTGGCAACGTCATCGAACACAGCGGAGGTTTGAGAAAAATCCGTTTCGGCATAAAAGGCAGGGGGAAAAGAGGAGGAATAAGGATAATATATTTCTATCATGAGCTGAAAGTCAGGATTTATCTTCTTGTTTCTTATAGCAAAAACGAAAAAGATGATTTGTCTGCAAAGGAACTTGAGATATTGAGAAACATAGCAAAGGGATTAAAATGAAAAAAGAATTATTCAAACAGCTTTCGGAAAGTCTTGAAGAAGCTGTCGAGATTCACAAAGGCAAGGCAAAACCTTCCAGGGAATTCTATTTCTCCTCGCTTGATATCAAACATGTGAGGGAAAGTCTGGATTTTTCACAGTCCAAGTTTGCACACCTGAGCGGCGTAGAAGAAGTAGCACAGGCATTCCTGCCTGTGATTGCCTTCGGATTTAGGTGTTGCACGCCACGGCGAACCACTCCCGAACTTACGCATTCACGAATCCGCCTATACTGATAAATTTACGAACTTCCAGTCAGTGTCAGTCCATGGCAGGCTCTTCAACCCGCAAATGAAAATTTCCGGAATTGAAACAGTTTCGCATTTAGTAAAGGCGGACAATAGCTGGAAGTCTTTATCTTCCGCAAAGCATACCGATTAATTTTATATTACCTGATTCTTCCCAGCAGTCTCAGCAGTCCGTCGAGGATGGCGGCTGGATGCGGGGGGCATCCGGGAATATGCAGATCCACCGGTACAATCGGCTCCGCGCCGTTGTTCTCATCCGGAACGCCTTTATAGATTCCTCCGGAAATTGCACAGGCGCCTACGGCTATTACGATTTTTGGCTGGGCTACGGCATCATACGTTTTCTTCAGGGCCAGTCGCATGTTTGGTGTGACAGTGCCAATCACGAGAAGTCCGTCGGCATGACGCGGCGATGCCACAAACTGGATGCCGAACCTGCCAAGATCCCAGGCGAGGGTGTTGAGGACATTGGTGTCGGACTCGCAGGCGTTGCAGCCTCCGGCGCTTACCACCCGGAGTTTCAGGGAACGTCCGAACAGGGATTTCATTTTCTTGTCAAGAGCTTCCGCCGGCTTGAAAGTGCCGCCGTCAATTATAAGATCGTCTCTTTTCCTGGTCGCCATCGAATAGTTTTTGGAAAAGGTGATTGCACCTGCCGGACATTCTTTCGCGCAGTTGCCGCAGAAAATGCATATTCCAAGATCGATGGAAACCCCTTTCTCCATTTTATTGATGCAGGATGCCGGACAGGCGGCAACGCATTTCCGGCAGCCGGGAACGCATTTGCCTCCCTCAAGCAAGGGAAGGCCGAGATATCTCTCGGGCATTTTCATTTCCCTGTTTGGAAACGGGGCAGTCCTGTATCCCTGTTTTATTCGAGCCGATATTACTTTAATCATAATAAATTTTCTCCGAAAATTTATAAATCATGTCCGCAGTATGACAAATTAAAACTTTTGTTGCACAACGGGAAATTATATATGGTTTCATTCTTCAGGACATTTGCCAGGCCGAACCAGTTATGAAAAGAAGGGTCTACGATTTTATAGCGGGCGAAATTCCCTTCCGAATCCGTCACCGCAGTGTGACAGATTTCGCCGCGCCAGCCTTCGGCAAGGGAGACTGTAATGGAATCGGCCTGCGGCTTTCCGCATTCCTCGAGGAGCTTTCCGTCGGGGATGTTTTCGAGCTGTTCACGGATGAATTTCACGGAATTCCTTATTTCAAGGATGCGGACAAAAGCCCTGGAGAAAACATCGCCGGTGTGGTATGTGGAAACCGGGATATGTGCGAAACGGTAGATTCCCGAAGGCAAATCGAATCTGACATCCTGTTCGACACCGCATGCGCGGGCGGCGGGTCCGACTATCCCGAGTTTGCGGCAGAGTTCCGTTCCGAGTGTTCCGCATTCTTCAAAACGGCTGAGGATTGAAGCGTTGTCCCAGAGAAGATTTGCTGCGTTTACGGTATCATTGAATGCGGAGTCCAGCCTTTTCAGGATTTCTTTTTTCATTTCAGGATCAATGTCGAAACTGACACCGCCGGGCCTGACAGTGTTCCGTCCGAAACGGTTTCCGCAGATGAGTCCGGTTATGTTCAGGAAGTCGCCTCTGATGCGGCCGCAGTAGGAGGAGGTGGGCAGATAGCCCACGTCGCTTGCGATGGCGCCGATATCGCCGGTATGGTTTGCAATCCGTTCAAGTTCCAGCAGGATTCCGCGGATTGTCTGCGCGCGGAGGGAAACCCTGCATTTGGCGAGCGATTCGATTGCCTCGCAGTAGGCGATGGAATGTCCGATGGAAGTGTCTCCTGCCGCCGTTTCCATAAGGTGGATTGTTCTGGGTGCGGGGCCGCCGACAAGCTTTTTCTCTATGCCTCGGTGCTGGTAGCCAAGGGATATTTCAAGGTTGAAAACTGTTTCGCCGTGACACTGGAAACGGAAATGGCCGGGTTCGATTATTCCCGCATGGACGGGGCCGACCGCGACTTCATGGACTTCCTTGCCCGAGACCTGGTAGAAGTCCGTGACACATGGAAGGATTTCCACGTCGGGTTTCCTCCCCCAGGCGTCTCTGGATCTGTCGTAGGAATGGTGGAAACGTATCGGTTTGAGCCAGGGATGCCCTTCCGGTTTCACCCCCCATTGCTCCGCAATTTCGCGCTCGAACCACTGCGCCTGTTCGCAGGCGGGTGTAAGCGAGGGATAGCTTTCCCCGACTTCGGTGGAGAAGAGATACAGGATTCCCTGCCTGTCTTTTGCGATGATCGCAAAAATCCTGATCACGCTGTTTTTTGAAGGCATTCCGAACAATGAGGAAATCCTGCCTCCTTTTTCGATCAGCATCAGCAGTGTTTCCCTGAACTCCTCAAAATCCAGAAGCGGAACTTTTTCGAGCTGTACGGTTTTCCCGTTGAAGATGTTCATGTACGGGGTCGGCGCCATCACGCACCCCCGAAGATGAATGCTACGCTGTTTAGGATATCGGTCAGTCCGGGGGGAATATAAAGACCCAGGAGAAGAGTCAGCAGGAAGAGGATTACGGGAGGTATTATTCCAAATGAGGATTCCTTTTTCACCGGCTCGCTGTTTTCCCCCTGCGCCATATTCAGCATGATGTAGGACATCGCGGCGAAAATAATTGCAAGCAGCAGCAGGAACAGCCCGGCAATCAGGTAATGCTTCTGCGTTATCGCCGATTTGAAGATTGTGAATTCGCTGACGAAAAGTCCGAACGGGGGTGCGCCTGTGATTGCGAAAAGACCGGCAACCCAGAGCGCTCCCGTAACCGGAATACGCCCCAGCAGTCCTTTTACATCGGAGGAAATGCGGGTCTTATAGACGAAGAGGATGTTGCCGGCGGCAAGGAAAAGCATTCCCTTTGTGAGCGAGTGGTTTATCAGATGAAGCAGTGAACCGAAGACAGCGGTTCCGCCAAGCCCGATTCCGAGCGACAGAATCCCCATGTGTTCTACGCTTGAATATGCGAGCATCCGTTTGTAGTCCTTCTGTCCGATTATGAAAAAAGCGGCCACGGCCATCGAGAAAAGCCCGAAGAAGACCAAAAGGCCGCAGCTGAAAGCCGACTGTCCTGCGGCTATGCACACCTGATGAATCCTCAGGATTCCGAGGAAGGCGCAGTTCAGCAGCGCGCCTGAAAGAAGGGCTACAAGTGATGGCGCCTCGCTGTATGCGGCGGGAATCCACGTGTGAAGCGGGGCGAGTCCCATTTTAGTTCCGTAACCGACAAGGAAGAACAGGAAGGCCACCTTGAGCCACTGAGGCTGGAGGTCTGCGCTGTTCAGCAACAGCTGGCCAAGGACAAGATTAAGTCCTTCTCCTTCAATCATTGACGCGGAATACGTCAGGATCAGGGTGCCAAGGAGCGCAAGTCCTATTCCGACCGAGCAGATCAGCACGTATTTCCATGTCGCCTCGAGTGAATGCTGGTGCCGGTGGAAATAAATCAGGGGGGCGCTTGCGAGAGAGGTCGCTTCGATGCCGACCCACAGCAGTCCGAAATGCTGGCTTGCGCAGACAAGAGTCATCGCTGAAAGAAAAAGCTGGAGGCAGGCGATGAAAATGCTCTCAGGTGTGTTTGTGAATATGAAACCCTCTTCCGAAATCTGCTGTTGCTGATGTTCCCTGCCCAGATATCCAACCGCGTAAACTGATGATGCGAGGAAAAGAATGCTGCTTACACTCAGGAAAAGAAGGCCTGCGGAATCCAGCGCGAGCCAGCCGTTGAGCAGTATTTCCGGAGCTGAGACCCAGGCGGCGGCGGTGAGGAGACAGTGCAGGACGGCGGTTCCCGCGAGCATGCTTCTCCGAAGGAACGCCGAGGATACGAAAAACGAGGCGATTCCTGCCAGCGCCGGTATTAAAATTAAAAGTGTCAATATCATCAGGTGTATTCCTTATTTCTTCTCCAGCTTGGCCGTGTTGATATGATCAAATGCGCGGTTGATATGGAACGTCATGATTCCCAGTATGAAAACCATGACGAAAACGTCAAAGATTACTCCGACTTCGACAAGGAAACTCTGTTCGATCAGCAGGGCCGAACCGAAAACGTAAACCCCGTTTTCAAATACTATGTAACCGATTGCCTGCGTGATCGCCTTCACCCGGCTTACTATCATGAACAGGCCGCAGAAGACTGTGAAAATGGCTACGGGCAGCGCTGACGCCGAGAGAGTGGTGCCGTGGAGCGGGATCTGCCTGCAGACCCAGAATGAGAATGTCATGGCGATCACACCGATTACGATTGAGGCCCCGTACCCGACAAACGGTTCAATTTCCCTTCTGACTTTCACCGAGCGGAGCGTGTGTTTCAGGAGCACGGGAAAGACTATTCCCTTCACAGTCAATATGACGAGAGCCAGAAGATACGGGGGATACGAGAAAATGATGTGGGTCTCCCGTACGGTGAGAATTGGCAGGAACGCGATTATTATTCCCTGGAACGTGATGATCCTGATACACGCATCCAGCCGGCTGGACGCAAGAAGGCTGAAGTTCGTCAGCAGCAGAATTATCATGACGCAGTCGGGAATGTTCATTTTTTCACCTTAGAGTTAAGCTCAGGGCTATGATTGAAAGCGCGGCGGCGGTAATGAGCATCTTGGGAACTTTATCCAGACGGAAACGGGCCATTGCCGACTCCACCGTTCCTACCAGCACCGCAAGAAGGAATATTCCTCCGAGGAAAGCGGCGGAATCGCAGAAGTAGTTCCCGGTTTTGAAAGGAAGCGCAATCGAGATGAGAACAGTTCCGAACGCCCACAGTTTCAGTGCGCTTCCGTAAAGGATGTACGCAAGATCGGGGCCGCTGTTGTCAAGTATCATTACCTCGTGGATCATTGTCAGTTCAAGATGCGTATTTGGGTCGTCTACGGGAATCCTGCAGTTCTCCGTCAGGAGCACCAGCAGTATTGTTGTCATCACAAGGAGGAGCACCGGCAGATTCGAGAAGGAATTCACCGCCAGTTCGGAGAAAATCCCGTTTAAGGAAATCCTGTTGCTCAGGGAGGCGAGCGCCGCCAGTGCAATAAGGAAGGCGGGTTCCCCGAGCGCGGCAAACTGGACTTCCCGGCTTGCCCCCATCCCTTCAAAACTTGAACCGGTGTCGAGGGCCGCCGTAACCGTGAAAAATCTCGCCACGCCGAAAAGATAGGCGAACAGAATAAGATCGCCCGGAAACGAGATTAACGCAGGGGCCGCGCCTGTCGCCGGCAGCAGCATCAGGACACCGACGGATGCTGTGAGCGTCACAACCGGCGCCGCCCTGAAAACCCAGCCCGTGGTGCTGCTGTAGACAACTCCCTTCCTCAGTAGCTTGAAAAGGTCGTGGTAAAGCTGGAGGACCGGAGGCCCCTTCCTTCCCGCGAAAAACGCCTTTGTCCGGTTGATTATTCCCGGAATCACCGGCGCAAGCAGGAGCGCCGCAAGAAAACTTGCATGAGTCTTCAATATGATTTCACTGGACTGTGTCATCTGAAAAAGTTCCATGTCAACAGGGTTAAAATAGTTATTATTATGTAAAGGATGAAGACGTGGATTCTTCCGCTCTCGGACCTGATCAGGAACGTGGAGAACTTTTTGAACAGCCCGACGATCGGAGTGAATATGTATTCCTGCCAGAAGTCGGGGGTTTCGCTCGAGAAGGAATTGTTGCCGGGGAAAGTTTCCGATGTTGCGGGGCGTTTGAATCTTGTTTTCAGGAACGTGGAGAACAGCCCCGTGACCGGGCTCGTGAATGAGGAGGACGTATATTGTATTCTCGGAACGGATTTTGCATATCCGCAGTCCCATGTGGGCTCCTTTGTTTCCATTTCAATGCGGGGCAGCGCCTTCCTCAACGAGTAGAGGAAGCTTCCCATGATGATGAGAAGCGAGGAGAGAACCGTGATTGACAGAAGCGGAAGTGACGCAATCTTGAGCCCGGTCCTGCATGCCGGTATTTCAATTCCTGAAATCTGCGAGACCGTGCCTGCAAGCCATGCCGATATTGTCGGACCGGAAAATCCTACCGCAAGGCACAGCATGGAAAGTATGATCATCGGCAGAAGCATCGGAATTCCCGGGTCTGCGGTGTGTGAGGTTTTGTCCGATCTCGGCTCTCCGAGGAAAACAATTCCGAACGCCTTGGAGAAACATGCCATCGCAAGTCCCCCGATGAGCGCAAGTGAGGCGATGACGACAATTGAACAGAGGGAAAGCGGAAGGCTCGCTGAAGTTATGCCGTAGAAGGCCGCCAGGAATATCAGGAACTCGCCTACAAACCCGTTGAACGGGGGAAGTCCTGAAATTGATGCCGAGCCTGTCATGAAGCACGCCCCGGTAAAAGGCATTTTCTTCATAAGTCCGCCGAGCCTGTCCATGTCCCCGGTGCCGGTTTCGTGAAGCACGGTTCCCGCGCCGAGGAAGAGAAGACCCTTGAAAATGCAGTGGTTCAGGACGTGGAGCAGTGCGCCGGCGAAGCCAAGTATCGCAATGAAAGGTTCATCGCATGAAATTCCGGCAAGGCCTATTCCTGTGCCAAGCGAAATTATCCCGATGTTTTCAACACTCGAATATGCGAGAAGTCTTTTGATGTTGTGGCTGGCGAGCGCAAAGGCGATCCCGAGTATTCCCGAAGACATTCCGATTACAATGAAGGTGATTCCCCACCATAGTGGCGGTGCGCCGAGAAAGGTGAGGATCCTCAGAATCCCGTATATCCCGAGCTTGATCATGATTCCGGACATCAGTGAAGAGACGTGGCTCGGCGCCACAGGATGCGCTTCCGGCAGCCATATGTGAAGGGGAATGAACCCGGCCTTCGAGCCGAAGCCCATTACTGCGAAAATGAAAACAAGCGACGCTGTGAGGGTTCCCGATTTCACCGCCTGGAAACCCGCGAAGTCAAGACTGCCCTGATCTCCCCCCAAAATTGCGAAAACAGTAAAAATGAAGGCCACTCCGACATGCGATGCGACGAGATAAATCCAACCCGCCTTCCGGACTTCCCTCTTTTCGTGTTCATAAGTGACCAGGAAGAACGAGGAGAGCGCCATGATTTCCCATGCAATCAGGAAGAGGACGCCGTTTCTTGCGATCACGACAATCGTCATTCCTGTGACGAGCAGACAGAAGAAAAACCAGGACATTCTGGAATCATGCCCGCCGGAGGGGCTTTTCATGTACTCCGAACCGTAAATCGCGCAGAGCGATGAAAGCAGGAGGAGGGGCAGCAGGAAAAAGGCGCTGAGCGGATCAATCCCGATTGCGAAATTCGCAAAAGGCAGCGTAAGCGGGAAGGAGAACTCAAAGCTCCTTCCGTTGATAAGGCTGTCAAGGCATATTCCGGACGAGAGAACCAGGCATGAAAGCGTTCCCAGAATCGCGGAAAACGCGGCGGCGCGTCCGCTTTTGCCGGTGAAAAACGCGACAAAGCCGGATAACAGAAGAATGAAAAGTCCTGCAAGGAGAAATGTCATTGTTTTAAGTTTAAAGTTTTAGTTTTTAAGTTTCATGTTTAGGAGCCGTAAAGAAATAACTTTGACATTTGCCGGCGAAGGTTTTTGTCTTCTTCGTTGCTTCACCCCTTACGTATGTACCATACGCGCGGGGTTCGCGCCTCGAATCCAAACACCTGTATTTTCCGCCAAATGTAAAATTTATTTCTTTGAGGTAATTTCAAAATTGCCGAATCCAAGGTAGGGATGGCTCTCCGAGCCGTCCGTTTTGAGGCGGCGCGTTACGGAGAACGCGCCCTACCTTCGCCAATTTTGAAATTGGCTCCTTTACGACTCCTTAAATTCAAAAAATATCGAATTATAGAACTTCCGAACTTTCGCAATTTCGAACTTCCCCTCTGTGCCTATTCTTTCGTCTTACTGCCAAAACCCGCCTTGGTTTCAGCATCTTCTACTGCCTTTAAAATCTCCTCGCGTGTCCCGGGTTTCCTGAGGATCTTTTTGACTTCATGGTTTTTCAGGATAAATGCCAGCCGTGAAATAAGCTGGAGATGAAGACGCGGGGCAGGGGATATTAAAGTGAAAAGACAATAAACATCCTGCTTGTCCAGCGCCCCGAAATCAATTGGTTTCTCAAGAAAACAGAGAGTGATCACCGGATAGCTCACATTCAGGATCACCGGATTCCTGACATGGGGAATTGCTATTCCTTCACCTATTCCCGTTGACGCCATGTTTTCACGGGCGAGAAGGACTTCGTAGAGGAAATCCCTGTCGATATTTTCCGGAAGCTTCATTATGTCCACGACATTTCTCAGCGCGGCCTTTTTGTCTGCGCCTTCAATCCTGAAAAATATTCCGCCGGCTTTGACTGATTCGCAAATGGAGGGAATCGCCTCGTCTTTGGAATGGGGTGATTCAAAGATCTCGGGTGACACGTTTATTTTCTGGGCGGTGGCCCATTCCAGAATCTCGGCGCGGTTGAACCTGAACTGGTCGCTTATCTTGTAGGCCGGTATGATTTTCTGGTCAATCCAGCGGTAAACTGTCCGTTCCGATACGTTGAAATATTTTGAAACATCATGCACTGTCAGCTGCATACATAATCCTTTTATTAATAAAAATGGATGACATCATTTTACACTTGATGTCATATAATGTCAATGGATGTCAAGAAAGAACAATTGATTTTTTCCGTGTGTTCTGTGGTTACGGAATTGGTTGCGGCTTTGCTGCTTCAGGTCTTCTGTGGTTAGATTAAGACTGAGGGATTGCCGTGTCCGGACTCAGGAATCCGTGCTTGACTTATCATTCTGTCCGGATAAATTATCGCGCAATATTTTTACTCGGCATAACAAACAGGAGGTTTTGAAGTGAAGAACAAGCGCATTAATATTTTAGGTGTCGCAGTCATTTCCACAATTGCAATAGGGGCTCTCGGTTTTGCGGGTGGCTGCACAAGCCAGGAAGTTCTAAAGGATAGGCCATTCGTTCCGGCACCTTCCAACCAGGAACCTTCCAATCCGCCATTAGCGGCTTCTGCCGTTGCAACGCCCATAGCCGTTCAGCCCGCATTGCCTGCTCCAGCTCCAGTAGTGGCAAAACCCGCCCCTGCGGAGGAAACGGTCCCCAAATAATGATTCCTGTCCATGGACACAGTCGGCATATACGAGAGCCAATTTCAAAAGTAGTCAGGATTCAGAAGTCAGGATTCAGAATAAAACCGAATTTGAGTTCAAATTCAATTCTGTCTCCTCCTTTGAAACTTAATCATGAGAGCTTTAACGGAGCGCG
>JBAYFV010000085.1:0-11979 GCA_041666985.1 Victivallales bacterium | reverse complement strand
TTCAGGGATAAATCACGAAATAGAAACTGCAATAAATGACAAAAAAAAGATATATTCTTATATACGTCTAGGGTTGTTTGGTTTCGGTGATAATACTGATAGACCTGAAATCAGGGAGTTTAAAGGATTTCAATGATTGGAAGAATTGACGAAGGGACTCAGGGTTTATAAACCCATGCCCCGCCTCTCTTCCGGCTGGCGGCGAGGTAATACTCACTTGGCCATCGGATAAAATTGAAATCTACAAAAGCATTGACGATTTCAGGCAAAATGGAACACCCCTGATAAGCCCGCAGACAATCAAGGTTTCCGATTTTCCACAGGTGCAGAATCCGCATCTGCCCTATGTCTTGAATCCGATCAAGGAGTCTTCTGTTGGAAAAGACATCCTTGTCTGCACTTCATACAAATGTCCAGATGGGACAGTGGTGGAGGATAAAATAAGAATTACAGTGATTGGGGTGGGGAAAGTCGAGTGGATTGCCAAGGACAGTCCTCTGGACAAAAATGAAAACCCGGGAGGAGGGTTGAGGATATTCCCAGACAAAAATGAAGCATCCGACACGGCTGACCGCAGCAAGGTTATTGTTAAAGCAACCATAAGTCCGAAAATTAAGGATATTCCTGTCTATCTCAAGATATTTGATGTAGACGATCCTTCCTCTGACAAAGCGCCTGTTGATGATGAAGACGACCAACGCCTCCTTGGATATTGACATGGGCGTTGCGGAAGATATTACGGTGGATCCCATGTCTACTGACATATAGCACTACCCAACATTATTTTGCGGACATGGATTTCTTTATGTCCGTACCCAGTTCGTAAGCCAGCACGATCCTGAATCCCATGTTGTCGTAGGAGGACTCGGGGCTGTCGAAGCCCCGGTAGGATGAGGTGCATTTATCAGACGGTTCGTCCCAAGCTCCGCCACGGTTGACCCTGCTCGAACCTGATTTACCGCCTGTAGGATTTTCAAGAGACTTGCCTTTGATGTCGCCATACCAGTCAAGGCACCATTCCCAGACGTTGCCGTGCATATCGCATATTCCCCAGGCGTTGGGCTGATATTTCCCGACCACTGAGGTTTTGTCGCAGCCGTCGTCATGCTTTCTGTCCTGGTGTCCCAGTTTGTTTGTATTGGCTTTGTCACAGTAGTTGCCATATTTGAAGAACTCATCCGCAGGGTTGCCGAAACTAAACACCGTGTCCGTACCCGCCCTACAGCAGTATTCCCATTCAGCTTCAGTCGGCAGACGGTAGACATATCCCTCCGGCATGGATTTCTTCTTCCGTTCCTTTTCCGTAAGCAACCTGCAGAACTCCTGCGCATCATTCCAGGACACCCTTTCAACAGGGGCGTTGAAGCTCTTGTATGCGCTTGGGTTCTTGCTCATTATCTTTTCGTACTGCATCTGGGTGACCTCGTATTTGCCGATCCAGAACGGCTTTGTGATTTTTACCTGCACCTGCGCCGCCCCGCCCATCTTGAACTCTCCTGCGCTTATCGGCACGAAGAGCATATTGAGTACAGGGACAAGCATCGGCTTTTCAAACTGGTTGCCGTAGGTGTTTCCAGCTTCGCCAAGGAGCGTATCAAGGAACTGCCCCTTGTCCCTGAGGAAATTTGTGCCACGGTATTTCTCCCTGTACGCTGTGATCGCCTTCTGTAGCTTTTCCAGTTCGCTTGCGGTCATCTTCTTCTGTGCCAACTCAGCCTTGAGCCTGTCGGAATTCGCCTTGGCCACCTTGAATCCTGCACCATAAAGAAGGGCGGAAAGTTCCTTCTCCGCTTCGTAGTCTTCAAGGGCGGAAAGGACACCTTCTATCTTGTCAGCAGGACAGTTCTTGGCTTCAAGTTCAGACTTCACCTCATCGGCATTGAGGGAACGTCCTTTCAGCCCCGCTTTGCCTAACAGCTTGATCATTTCCTCCCTGGAATCGGCATCGGCCTTTTCCTTCTGCAACTGGAACATGTACTTGCAAAACGCCTCAGAAAGTTCCCCGCTGTCCTTTAAAGACTCTTCGGCCTTTGCAAAGTCCTTGTATTGCCCAAGGGCGATTAGTCCGGCATAGATGTTCCTGGCTTCAGTCGGCATTTTCGCTGCATGCCTGAGCTTTTCGGTTTCAGTCAGCTTCCTTGCCGGGAGATCCATCTTGGCCGTAATAACACCCTTCTTCTCCTCTATGGAAATCCTGTCCGCCTTTACCTCCCTTACGATTACTTTCCGCATGCCGTCCATGGTGTCTATACTGACTTCCTTGCCTATATCTGCGGTAAAAGATTCGAGTACTATTTTATCGATACCGAGCATTGACTCCAGATTGCCCCTGAGCTTATCCAGTGCTGTTACGGAATTGGGATATGCGCTGCCGTCAGAAACTTTCTTAACTTCAGCAAGTGCATCCTCGTATTTATTGTTGACCAGCTTCAGGACGATAGAGTCCAGAAACTCGTTGAACTTCCCCTTTTCCGCCTCATCGCTCTTTGCCTTGGTCGGGCTTGCAGTTTCCTTAACCTTGTATTTTGGAATATCTGCAATCGGACTGACAACGGCATCTTTGGACAGTTGCGCGTTCACCATTTCCATTATCTTCCTGTCGGCAAGAGCTTCATACTCGGAGCCTGCAAGTTTTATTTTAACTTCACGGAACTTGGATATGACTTTTTCACTGTCATCGGTATTGTCCTTTGCGAAGGCAAGAACCTCATCCCATATTTCCTTCCTGTCCATCTTCTTTTCAATTGCCGGTGCCATTGGGTTGATAGTTGCGATCCGGACAGGCTTTGCTTCAACGGCTTTTACGGGGGAAGTTTTGTCCTGTTTAATGTCAGGAACAGGTGGCTGACTGCTCTGAACTGCAGGCAATGCTTCCTGAAGGCTCGGCTTACCCTTGAATAATACCATGCCGAAGACAACCGCTACGACAATCAAGATAACTGCAATTGCAGTAAAGACTCTGGCTGAACTACCCGAAGATTTCTTGGGATAGTCGGATTTTGACTGACTTGATGTTTTTCCTGAAGAACTCCGCTGACCGCCTGTCTGAGTTCCAGACACGATCCTTGCGATCGTAACCTGTTTCCCTGGAAACTTCCCCGCCATGGCGGCATCAATGTTCCTGATAACTTCCTTCCAGTTTTCACCCCGGTCTTCCGGGTTCTTGGACATCATGATGTCTATCAGGGCTGAACACGGGGCGGATACTGCGGGATTCCTCCTGTCCGCAGGTGGAAGGGGATCTGTTATATGCCGGGTCACTATCCCCATCGGGTTCTCGGCGCTATACGGGGTATATCCGGTCACGATATGGTAGAAGGTTGCACCCAGTGAATACACGTCGCTCCTGAAATCAATGTTTTTTCCGCCGCGCGCCTGTTCCGGGCTTATGTAATGAGGTGTACCCATTATTCCGCCGACCGTAATTGTCATGGAGGAATCGCCTGAAATGCACTTTGAAAGCCCGAGATCCATAAGGCGGACTTTCCCCCTGTCGTCGATCATGATGTTCGCGGGCTTGATGTCGCAGTGCAGCAGCTTGAACTCGTTCCATGCGTAGTCAAGGGCTTTTGCCATGTCACGGACTATCCTGAGAGACTCCTCCTCAGGAATCGACTTGTTCAGGGAAATGCGGGTTTCGAGATCAATGCCGTCAACATAGGTCATGGCCAGGAAGTAGAATCCCTTGTCGACCCCGGCATCAAAGGCGGTGACGATGTTGGGATGCTCAAGCTTGGCAGAGTTCCTCACTTCCCTGAGAAACCTGCCCACAAACTCAGGGTCGTTTGTGTGGGCAGGTGAAAGTATTTTGAATGCGACCTTGCGTTCCATCGCGGTGTGATGCGCCAGCCAGACCTCGCCCATGCCGCCCTTGCCGATGGGCTTTTCAAGCACAAACCCGCTTATTTCCAGACCGGGGTAGATGACATTTGCGGGGATGACTACGGAAGCCGAGCACCCCGGACATGTCGCCGCCTGTCCGAGATGGGCGGCGTCGGTGGCAAGAGATGATTTGCATTGCGGGCATGTAAAAATAATATCGGGCATCTTTTTCCGGCAGTTTATGAGTTTCAGGATTCCTTCACGGGCGGCTTGATGTCGGGTTTGGTCTGACCGCTGCCGGACTCCCTGAGATCCGGGAACTTGTCCAGGAAATCATATTGCAGGTTCTTTATGTAGAGGAGCGGAGAACGCACGAAAATAATCTCATTCCCTTTGACACCCGGTATCTGTGGTTCGTCCTTGCTGAGGTGATGAACTACTCCCTTGACGATGGCGCAGGGGTCACGGGCAACGCATTTTATGCGGTATACGATGAAATCCCCGGAGTTGAACTGGGATGTGTCGGGTTCAATGCTGGTCATTGCGGGGATGACCATCGTCCTGCGGTAGGCTATGACCTTGCCCGACTTGGTTTCCAAAGGCGGGAAAAGACTCCTGTCCTTGATTTCCTTTTCATTGCAGCTTCTTATTGCAGCCTCAAGCGTCCTCGCCGCCTCCGCGTAAGGTGTTTTCGCATAGGACTTCTGTATCTGTCTGCCGGTCTCCTCGGCTTTCTTCAGATCTCCGGTGTTGACTGCGGTAACAGCAAGAGCCAGCAACGCCTTCGGCGCCAGATCGTCATCGCCTTTTTTCCCCTTCTCGCCCAGCGACTCGAAAATGCCGTACACCTTCTGCCTTTCGGAAGGCCTGTTTGCCAGAATGCATGCGTACAGATACGATATCCGCCTGTACAAATCCTGCTTCTTGTGTTTTGAATTCGCAATGATATCCGCCAGGATCTTCTCGGCCTGCGTGTTTTTGTTGTCGGAAAACAGGCAGTACGCCATTGCCAGGTTTGCCGCGTCCCGGGCATATGTGCCGGGCTTCAAGTCGTCGTCAAGCAACAGATTCTTGAACATCTCCCGGGCAATATCCTTTTCCTCGGAAACGAAATAGAAGCATGCCAGGGACAGCTGTCCGACGTGTTTCTGATGGATTCTCCTCCTGCATTCGCCGGGCAACAGATAGAAATCGTCCAGAAGTCCGGCAAGCAGTGACGGCAGCGTATCCGGCAAGGATATTATCCTCGCTTTTCCGGGCTTCATCGCTTTTTTATACATTAGGGCCGCCTCGGCCTTATCTCCTTTTTCACCCAGAAGAAATCCACGGAAAAGGTTTGCCCTTGTCTCAATGTTCGGAAGATACCATGGTGCCGTAACACGGTTGGCAATGCTCTCGGGAAGCACCACAGTCCTTATGAGGTTCCCGCAGTCATCCGGCTTCAGGAACAGCTGGGGAATCTCATCGACAACATCTTTTTTCAAGGCCTCGTTTATCCCCTTGATTTCAATCTTGCGGGTGGAGTCGGAAATGACTTTCAGCGTTTCCTGGAATTTTGTGATGAGAGCCAGTGCGTCATTCACAGATTTCTCACCGGTACCTGTCCGATACGTAAGCACGGCCTCGTTATAAAGCGCCTCCTCCCTGTAAAGCCCGCAGGGATCGCTCTCGTAAAAGTCGGAATACGTTTTCAACGCCTCCCTGGTTTTTCCCAGTCTGGCTAGGCAGTGCCCCGTGTAGCAAGTACCCGCATCTCTAAGAGTGCCGTCCTTTATTTTCCCGTACCAGGAGATTGCCTCTGCATATTTTCCATCAAGTTCTGCAACCCGCCCAAGACGATACCATGCGTAATCTTCGCCGTAAGCCTTGATGTCGTAGAGATGCCGGGCTTTCTCGTAGAGATCCTTGGCGAACTTTTTGAGTTCTTCCAGGTTCTTCAGCTTCTCCAAGTTCTCCTTGCACACTGCTGAAGTATCACCCTCTGAACTCTTCTTCAGGACAAAGTTCAGGATGCTCTTACAACTCCTCATGCAGTCGAGGTAGTCCTTCATCTCAAACCGGATCCTGGACTTCAGCCACATCGCCCTGACGAAGAGCAGGTTGGACTGGTTCGTCTTCTCGTCATAGAAGTTAGAAGAATATATCGCATCCTCATACTTCTTCCTGAGCAGCTGGGTCTCGCCCATTTCGAGATAGAAGTCGTCGGGTTTGCTTCCGGCTAGCCCCTTGAGAGCCTCAAACGCCCTGTCATCCTGCCCGCTCTTCCGGTAGGCTGTCGCAAGAAGAAGGGCGGTTCTGCACTTATCCTTGTCGCTCATCCCTTTTGCCTCCGCCATCTTGACAAGCTTTGCTATCGCGGCCTTATAGCGTTCCTGATCGACAAGCGCCTCCGCGCTTTTAATCTCCTTTTCAAAGCCGGTGCCGGCATGGACACGGAATATGCAGGCACTCCCAAGAACCAGAATCGCCAATGAAATTTTAAAACATGGTTTCACAAGATCACTTGCCTCCGTTTTTCAACATGGATTCAACAGATTCATTTCCGTAAATCAGTTTTCCCTTCCAGTATAATATTGGTGTCTTATCGCCCTTGCTTTTCAGCTTCTCCTCAATCTCGACAAGAAAAAGGAAGTTCTCATTCCTGTCAATGTCAACCTCGACCACGACAGGTTTCCCCTTGAAGTGCTCCCTGTCAAATAGCTGTGGAAGCAACATCCTTCTCAGATAGTTGCACCCTGGACAGTTCTTTCCGGCGAAGATCCATGCCCCGGCTTCGGGATACTTCTCAATGCCACCTTCCCTGTAGTCCCTGAACTCAATCTGGAATCCCGCTTCATCCGCCTTCTCGCCATTCCCTGTGACGCCCTTGTCCTTTGGTGGTTCGGAATTTTCCTCCGCCACAGTGAACTTTACTGGAATGCCGATGTCCTTTGCATTGCCCTCTATCTCGATCTGGCATATTATGCTTTTGTTGAAACTGCCCGACAATCCTTCAGCATCAATACTGAACCGGATATCTTCGTCACTGTTTGCTTTTACAGCATCGGGGAGAACCTTGAATTTGAAGCAGTCCTCCTGATAGTTCCACTCGCGTATCCTGACTGCCTTGTTCAAACTGTTCCTTATCGTTATCTTGAAACCCCTGTCTTCCCCGAAAGCCTTGAGCCTGCCTGCGTCCACGCCGGACTTCGGCTTGATTTCCACTGTCAATCCGTCATCGTTCTTGTTTATCAAAACTTCCAAGTCTGATTCCGCAAGAACAAAAGATGCCAAAAAGAGCATCAGGCAGAAGCATAGATATTTACATGTTGTTATCAAAAAAACTTGATTTCAGTTGTGATTTTAGTTGTAGTTGGGTTAAGGTGCGCAGGAGACAGCACAGGCCTGTGAATACTGATGTCTTTGTAAAATCCAATGTCATCCATTAATTCAAAAATCCACTCATCCGTCTCCTGGGGGGATGACACTGTTTACTTTTCAATTTTCAGCGCCCTGGCCTTGACTTTTGCCTCCTTCAGGATTTTCCTTGCGCTGTCGTCGAGGGCGTATCTGTTCCGGTAAACGACTTCTTTTATTCCGGCGTTGATTATCATTTTCGAGCAGATGAGACACGGGCTGAAGGTTGTATATATTGTCGAATCCTTGACGGCAATTCCGTGATATGCGGCCTGGACAATGGCGTTTTCCTCGCCGTGACTGCAGAGGCATTCTCCGAGTTTTGTGCCGGGAGGGGCGGTTGACGCGCATCTTTCGCATCCGCCTTCGTGACAGTTTTTAATTCCGCGCGGAGTCCCGTTGTAGCCGGTGGAGATAATCCTTCCGTCCTTGACTATGACTGCGGCGACATGTCTGCGCATGCAGTTGCTTCTTGTTGCCACGACTTCGGCAATATCCATGAAGTAGCGGTCCCAGGTCGGCCTTTTTGTTTTTTTATTGGATTCGGACATGCCTGGCTCCTTCCTTATTTCAATTTCCAGCATCCAATGGAATTGATTCCCGTTGTTTTTTATCTATAACCTCTGGACATTCCGTGTCCGATATTGGATGTCTATTCAGTCTCCGGTGCTTGCCAGGTTTATAATATCCGGTGCGACCCTGGAAATAAGCTCAGCCGACATATCCATGACTTCTTTTGAAGAGCCTGCCCGGAGGGCTTTTTCGACGAGTTTGTGCGCATCATGCATTTTCAGGCTTCTTATCAGCCGTCTGACCGGACCGATTGACGCCGGGGTCATGCTGAGTTCGTGTATCCCCAGTCCGACAAGAATCGGGGTGTATCTCGGATCGCTTGCCATTTCCCCGCACACGCTGACCCATATTTTATGTTTTCTTGCAGCGAGCATTACGGTTTTCATAAGCTTGAGAATTGCAGGGTTGGCGGGCTGGTAGAGATATGCGACTTTTTCGTTTGTCCTGTCAACTGCCATTGTGTACTGGACAAGGTCATTGCTTCCAATGCTGAAGAAGTCAACTTTCGGGGCGATAAAATCGGACATTATTGCGGCTGAAGGTATTTCAATCATGATCCCGGTTTCGATTTTCTGATCGAACGGGATTTTATTTTTAATCAGATCCCCTTTGACTTCACGTATTATGACGTTAAGCTCGTCAACCTCCTCCGGGGAGGTTATCATCGGGAACATTATCTTGACTTTCCCGTGTGCCGAAGCCCTGAGTATGGCCCTTATCTGGACGGTCATGATATCCTTGCGTTCGCGGAAAAGTCTTACCGCGCGGCATCCCAGGAAAGGGTTGGCTTCATGATGCGGGGTGATTATGTCCGAAAGTTTGTCGCCGCCCACATCAAAAGTCCTGATGATGACGGAATGCCCCTCCATCCCCGATGCGAGTCCGGAATAAATCGAATACTGCTCTTCTTCGGAGGGAACATTGTGGCTGCTTATAAGAAGATATTCGGTCCTGAAAAGTCCGACACCTGCGGCACCGTAAAGTTTTGCATTCAAAAGTTCCGCCGGCTTGTCGATATTGGCCGCAAGCTGTACGCGGAAACCGTCGAGAGTTTCAGGCCTGAGATTGCTTTCCTTGAGCATTTCATCGTAGAACTTCTGCTCCTTGGTCTCTTTCTCCGCATAAAGCGCCAGCGTTGACTGTCCGGGATTTACGATTATGTTGCCCGCATGTCCGTCTATAATCACAAGATCGCCGTTCCTTATCAGCGTCAGTATGTTTTCCTGGATGCCTACAACGGCCGGAATCTGCATGGAGCGGGCCATGATGGCGGTATGCGAAGTGCGGCTTCCTGACTCGGTTGCAAACGCCTGGACGTTTTCCCGGTCTACCCCCGCCGTGTCGGAGGGGGTCAGATCATGGGCGATTATCACCCTCTGTCCGGGAAGATGATCCAGGAAGTAATCCTCCCTGCCGTGGAGGTTTTTAAGTATCCTTTCGGACACATCCCTTATGTCGGACGCCCTTTCCCGGAAATACTTGTCCTCGATTGATGATATGGCGACGATATAGCGCTGAATGGTCTTGCTGAAGACATAGTCAATGTTCTTCATGTCTTTCCTGACGGTATCCTCAATTTCGTCCATGAGTGTTTTGTCATCGAGGATGAGGAGGTGGGCGTCGAAGATTTTCGAATCCTCTTCGGAGAGGATTTTAAGGATTTTAAGCTGAAGCTCCTGAATTTGTCCGCGTGTCTTGTTCAGAGCCTCCCTGAAACGGGCGATTTCACCTTCAACTTCCGGGGAGGTGATTCTCCTCTGTTCCACGGAAAACTCATTTTTCTTCAGGATGAGAACTGTGCCGATGGCGATGCCCGGCGATGCCGGTATGCCGTGGAATACGGATTCTTTGGCAAGGGGTGCCATAAAACTTATTCCTCGTTAAATTTGCTCTCAATAAGGGCGGTAATGGCAAGATGGGCGGCATCAGCATCGTCTCCGCTGATAGTCAACTTGATTTTTGAGCCGCAGCCGGCAGCAAGCATAAGTAGCCCCATGAGACTTTTCCCGTTAACCACGTCACCGTCTTTTTCGACAAGTATTTCAGATTTGAACGAAGATGCGATCTGTACAAAAAGTGAAGCCGGTCTGGCGTGGAGGCCAAGCGAGTTTTTTATCTCATGGGAAACGCATATCTGTTTAATAGTTTCAGTCATATCTCAATTTGGAAATCCCTGTTGCCGATTTTAAAAATCAAAACAATGTGAATATAACTCGGATTGCATTAAATTAAAGGCGTATAAAGTGCTTTACTTTTATATTCTTATCCAGTAGGTTATTGAAAAAAAACACAATATTTTTTCCGGAAAAACCATGAGGACATCATAAAAACACCGAAAAACATCCTGAAACATGCTGTTTTCGCCCTTTTGATAATGGGCCTTACACCCTTCAATACCGGAAAGACGGATTTCTTCTGTGTTTCTGTTTTTGCATTGGCGCCACCGCCAGCAGTTAATGCCAAATGCGCTAAATGCGGAAAGGAAATAAAACCCGCAGACTCCGCGCTGAGAACTCAGGACGGCAAGATATTCTGCAGTGAAAAATGCTTTAAGTCGTCATTGCCGGTATGCAGTATCTGCGGCAGGATTCTTTCAGGAGGCTTCAAAAGCAAAGACGGAAAGCGTTTCTATTGCTCGGAGAAATGCCTTTCAACCACATGGCCCGCCTGTTCCATGTGCGGGAAGAAAGTTCCCGAAGGTGTGAGCATATCCGGAGCCGGGGGAAAAGGCTTTTTCTGCAATATCTGCGCCTCGAAACCGAAATGTTTCTGCTGTGACATGCCTGCAAACTGCGGCAAGCTTGATGATGGCCGCCGGATTTGCCCGGAATGCGCAAAGACATCTGTAATGGAGGAATCTGAAATGCTGGCGATATCCAGGGAGGTCAGGGGTAAAATGAAAGAAAAGCTCAATCTCGGCACAGACCACAGGATATTGTTCAAGTTCGCCGACGTGTCCGAGCTTTCCCGAAAGACTCCTGTAAAACAGGAGGGCATGGAGCTTGGACTCTATCTTTTCGAGGAAATTACTGAAAGGACAGTTACAACCAGAGGTGCCATATCCGGGGGGACGGTCACAAAAACCGAAGATGACAGAGTTGTGAAAAAATACACTGTTTATCTGCTTTACGGCATGACAAGAAGCAAGCTGACAGAAGTTCTGGCCCATGAAATCGCGCATGACTGCATGCAGTTGAATTACAGGAACATCACTGACCTGAAAATAAAAGAGGGCTGGGCTGAGTATGTTGCCGCCCGCGTGAATTCGCTTTACGGCAGGGATTACATGAACAGGCGAATGGAGGAAAATCCCTCGGATATTTACGGGGGGGGCTACCGTTTTATTTCAAATATAGCTGAAAAGGGGGATGCGGCACTTAACGCATTTCTTGAAAAGTATGACGCCGAGTCCAAAGGAAAAAAATAGAAATGGACGAACCAGGGAAAAATCCGGATCTTTCAAAAGTCTGGTGTGTCATACCCGTATACAATAACGCGACAACGGTTGTGGATGTGGTCAGGCGCTGTCACCGTCAAATTTGCAACGTCCTGGTTGTCGATGACGGGAGCACCGATATTGACCTGAGGGGGAAACTCGGGGATTTGGATATACATGTCATTCGCCATGAGACTAACAGGGGGAAAGGGGCGGCAATCATTTCCGCACTGGATTTCCTCCGGAAATGTGACGCAACTTATATGATCACAGTGGATGCCGACGGACAGCACTACCCGGAGGATATCCCCTCGTTTTTTCCCCTGATTGCGGATAACGATTGCACCATGGTGATCGGTTGCCGCGACTTTTCTGTCGCCAATATCCCAAATTCCAGCAGGGTCGGGCGCAGAATATCCAATTTCTGGATGAAGATTGAAACCGGACTCGACATTTCCGACTGCCAGAGCGGTTACCGCGCATATCCGGTCAAGAGCCTGCTTCAGATGAATTTTATCTGCCGCCACTACAATTTTGAAACCGAAGTGCTTGTGCGCGCGGCATGGGGCGGTCTGGAATTCAAATGTCTTCCCGTGAGAACATTGTATCCCGAATCCCGTCTCAGGATTTCACATTTCAGACCCTGTCGGGACAATCTGAGGATATCTTTAATACATTTTCACTTCGTGATTCTTCGTCTTCTCCTAACGCCGACACAAAAACTGACGGGAAAAAAGATTCTCTGAATCCGG
>JBAYFV010000084.1:0-11982 GCA_041666985.1 Victivallales bacterium | reverse complement strand
CTGTTCTTTTCTTTGTTTTATGAATCTGTTTGAAATTTGGAATTTTCTTGTTTGGTACTTGGAGTTTGAAGTTTGGAATTTATTTTGGTATTAAAAGTTGCGGCCCTTTGGCCGCCTAATTTAAATTGGCGGGAAACGTGAGATGATTGAAGCTAGAATTAAAAAATATAATATCGGAACCGAGATATCTTTATACTTTCAGAAAATCGCACACGTACGCGATTATGACATTCCTACAGGACGAAAAGATGAAGTCTAGGCGAAAAATCTTGATGCGGATATTTGGAAAAGGCCACCGCTTGTTTTTTCGGCAATTCCGTCCTGCCTGATGACTTGGACAAACGGTATTCCGCCCAGGGCTTCCCTGTTTCTACTGTGATGGTATTCTATTTCAGAACGAGACTGCTTGGCTTCAATCATAAGCCATGGCTTGTCATCATTGAGAATCAAGAAATCAGTTTCTTTTCCATCCCTGTCCCGAATGAAATTCAATGAGAATTTCCCGTGTCCGGAGTCCGACCAGAAATCTACTAATGCCTTCAGTTCCACGGCAATGTAGTTTTCAAATCGTTTTGAGGGATCGGGTATCCTTGTCCAGTCGTAGAAATATGCCTTGGTCTCTTTTTTTATAGCCCTTGCAATCTTCCTGTTATACGGGGATATCCTGAATATCAGATACCCCAGCTCTAGGGCCTTTATATAATTTGCGGCCGTGGCAAATGCGCATTTGACGTCGTTTGCGATGGAGTTTGTCGAAAGAGGTGAGGATATCCTTTCTGGAAGGAGGGACATTACTTTTGCAAGGTTTTCAAGCTCCTCAACATCCGCCATATCCCTTAAATCCTCCCTAAGGATGCGTTCAAAGTAGTCGGAATGCCACTTGTTGAAAAACCGTTCGTTCGCGGCGAGCAATGGTTCCGGAAAACCGCTGAATTTGAGAAGCGAGGCAATCGCATCCTCATGATATCTGACCGAGTCCAGCTTTTGCCCAATGAAATCCAGCGCCTTCACTTCATTTGGGAAAGCGGATCTGGTGTTCAACAGTTCTGAGAGTACAATCGGGTTTAGGCGGAAGGAAAAATATCTGCCTGCAAGGCTGTCTCCGCTTTTGCGCATCATATCAAGCTTTGCGGAGCCTGTCACTATGAATCCATGTTCATCTCCGAAAGAATCAAAGAAATCCTTCAATACGTTTTTCCATTTCGGATATTTATGGATTTCATCCATGCAAATCCAGCGCTTGTTCCCAACAGGAGTAACATTGTAGATGTCTGATGAGAAAAAATGATTATCAGAAAAATATCTGTCCCGTATTTTACGGTTGTCCCAGTTGTAATATAGCTTTTCGCAGCCGGTTGAGGACAGAAACTGTTTTGCAATAGTAGTTTTTCCTGATTGCCTTGGCCCGGTTATGAAACGCATCTGCCTCCCAAAATCGTCAGAGAAGGCGGTGCTTGACAAATTTCTTACAATCATGAGGGCTCCTTTGCGGACAATATAGCGTGGACTGGTGATAACGTCAAGGCATTATTGCATATATATCAAATATTGCCATGGCAATATTAAATCACTGTAAAATTATACCGTAATTACATGGTGACGGACAATATCGGAGTATTTTTTGAAAGGTTTTGTGCGGTTGCGAACTTTTGAGCTCGGATTCGCATTCCTCGAGGGCTTCCGATACCTCAGTATCGAAAGCCTCTCCGAATGCAAGCCAATCCTCAAAATCTTCGCAACCAAACTGAATTAAAAAATGGGATAATTCTTCTTTATGTCTTGACTTATATCATTAATGCTGTTATAATATATCAACATTAATGATAGGAGTTGATATGATGCAGTCACTGGAACGGGCTTTTCTCATACTGGAAACACTGGATGATGCCGGGCCGGAAGGTATAGGTGTTCAGGATCTTACGCGCTTAATAGGTTTGAAATTTCCCACCGTTCACAATTTCCTCAAGTCACTTCTGCGCCTGGGATACGTCGGGCAGATAGAGGAGACCGGAAAATATGCATTAGGTTTCAAGGCATTTAACATCGGACGGAAAAGTGACAATAAGAAAACTTTTTCTGAAATAGCCCGTCCGGTTGCAGAAGAATTGAACAGGTCGCTGAATGAATCCGTAACCGTGACCTTTTATTCCAACAGGACATGGCACACCCTTTTCCAGTGCAATTCCACCAGAGAGCTCGTTGTCAATCAGAGGCTGCCTGTAACCGGCAATCTCTACATTTCGGCGACTGGCAGGTGCATATTGTGTAGTCTGTCTGAACATGAACTGCTGAAATATGTTGAAAAACGGGGACTTCCCGGCGATGACTGGAATGGTCTGACCAGCTATGAAGATCTGAAAAAGGCGGTGGAGGATATTAAGAAACGCGGCTACGAAATCTATCATACCAGGAATGAGTCGGGAACGATCGGTGTCGCGTTTCCCATTCATTCACCGGCAAGAAGTATTGATGCTGCCGTAGGCATATATATGCCGATGGTGAGATTTGTCGGCAAACATAAAAAAAATATTATCAACGGACTTAGAGATGCCGCAGAGACAATCCGGACAATTTGTGAAAACTGATAAAGGAATGGACATATTGGAAACCGTCATGGAAAATATGAAAAACAGATATGAGTACGAACTGCTGAACAGGGTGACGCCATTCTGGGAGAAAAATTCGCCGGATATCGAAAATGGCGGTTTCTACACCTGCCTGGACAGGCAGGGCAACGTCTATGATAGTGAAAAATACATGTGGATGCAGTGGCGCAATGTATACATGTTCGCGACCATGTTCAAATCAGAATATTCTCAGCCTCAATGGCTTGACATTGCCGTTAAAGGGTTTGACTTCCTTGTGGAAAACGGCAGAAAAAAAGATGGCGGATATTATTTTTCATTAAATAAAAAAGGTCTTCCGACATGCGCTGATTCCGGCGGATCCAGCATCTTTACGGACAGTTTTGCGGCAATCGCTTCAGCCGCTCTTTTTCATGCGGCTGGCGATGACAAGTACAAAAAAGAAGCGGTTTCCGCCGCCGACGTTTTTATGAGGAATATAAAAAAATCCCAGACATCCGGCAGTCTGCCGGGAACGGTTATAAGAAAACAACTCGGACACTATATGATATTCCTTAATGTCGGTTTCCTCCTTAACAAATATCTTGTCACGGATGAATATGATTCCGGGATAAAAAATGCCGTCAGCAATATTATGGAATTCTGGAATGATGACCTCGGATTCATGTTCGAGAATATAAACGTTGATGGGGTTTTTGATCTTGAAAGCGCTGATGGCAGATTGATAAATCCGGGCCATGCGCTTGAGGCAATGTGGTTCATTCTCCAATATGCGGATGATATTAAGGATAAGCGGCTGTCTGAAAGGACATGTTTCCTTACCGCTAAAATTCTGGATTATGGCTGGGACCACGAATGCGGGGGGCTTTTCTATTTCAAGGATGCATTCGGCAAGCCGCTTCTTGAATCTAAAACCTATTTCAAAATATGGTGGGCGCACTGCGAAGCCGCCGTTGCCGCGCTATATGCATACAAAATGTCGGGGAAAAGTGAATTTCTTGACTGGTTCCTTAAAATTGATTCATGGGCATGGAAGAACTTTAATGACCCCGAATATGGCGAGTGGTTCGCTTATGTTGACCGAAATGGAAAAGTATGTCACACTTTTAAAGGCAGCAACTGGAAGGCTTTTTTTCACCTCCCAAGATATTTGCTGACATGCATTAATCTGAGCAAAAGCATTAAAAGATTTATTCAGGCCCCATGACTTATGGATTTACCTGTTTTTCACGAATTTCTCGATCCGGTTCATCGCTTCTTCGATGTTCTCGAAAGAGGCCGCATAGGCGCAGCGGACGTATCCTTCGCCGAATTCACTGAAAGCTGTTCCTGGAACAACCGCAACTTTCCCCTCCTGAAGAAGGCGTGTCGCGAATTCCTTGGAACTGAGTCCGCTGGAGGTGATATTCGGGAATACATAGAAAGCGCCTTTCGGCATGACACTTTTCAGCCCGATCTCATTAAGTCTTCTGACAATCAGATTCCGGCGTCTGCAGTATTCGGCTTTCATTTTCTCCATTTCGTTTCTGCCGTGCTGAAGAGCTTCGACAGCGGCCTCCTGGGCGATAATCGAAGCGCACAGCATGGAATACTGGTGGATTTTCATCATTGCGTCAATCAGGTCGGACGGACCGCACGCGTATCCCATGCGGAAACCTGTCATCGCGTAGGCTTTTGAAAAACCGTGAAGGAAAATCGTCCTTTCCTTCATTCCCGGCATGGAAGCGATTGAGACATGCTCATCGTCATAAGTGAGTTCGGAATATATTTCATCGGTTATGACAATGAGATCGTGCCTGACTGCGATCTTCGCAATTTCACGGACATCTTCCGGAGTGAGCGATGCGCCGGTCGGATTGCACGGGAAGTTTAGAAGTATGGCCTTGGTTTTAGGCGTTATGGCTTTTTCAAAATCCTTCGGATCAAGGGCGAACTTGTTTTTCTCCTTTGTGACTACTGGAACCGGAATTCCATGGGCCATCCTGATTTCAGGGGAATATGAGACATAGCAGGGCTCATGGTAGATGATCTCGTCTCCAGGTGTGATTATGGCGCGGAGAATGAGGTCGAGAGCTTCGCTTACCCCGACGGTTATAAGGCATTCCGTCTTCGGGTCATATTTGACATTGTAATATTTGTCCACGTAAACGGATATTTCTTTCCTCAGGGAAAGAAGTCCGAGGTTTGAAGTATAACTCGTGTGCCCTTTTTTCATTGCGGAAATCACGGATTCGCGGATATGCCATGGCGTGACGAAATCGGGCTCGCCTATTCCAAGCGAGATGACATCGCCACCCATTGAATTCACAAGTTCGAAAAAATCGCGTATCCCGCTCTTCGGCAGGACGGCAATATGTTCGGCAACACGGTTTTTAAAAGGTTTATTCATATATTGAACCGTCATTTTCGAGGCTTTTTATCGCATCGGCAATTTTCTTTTCCTGTCTGTCAAGCCGCCCTGCGATTTCCTTTTCTGAAAGTCTGGCGTTCTCCCTCAATATCCTGACAATATCTTTTTTCATGGTCTGCCTGCCCCGCTTATGTATTTTTCAAATAAATCAGCCCATAATCTGCCCTTGAATTCAAATATGTCAAAAATTATTCAAAGATTAAGTATTGAGTGCAGGAGAGCTGCGTCAAGCAATATTGAAGAGTGCAGCAAATTCGGGCACAGAAATAATTTTGGTATTATTGTAATTTACTATTTCAACAAGATCCGAATCTCCGGTAATTAAAAAATCAGCATTTGACACAAGGGCACAGGAAAGGAATTTGGCATCTTTTTGATCTCTTTTGAAGATTATTTTTAGGTCAGGGCATACTATGGTCGTCATCCTGTCTATCAGGTCAAACTGGAATTTGATTTCATCCCCGGGAATGAGAAATTTTGGCCTGCTTATGACGGTTTTATATTCCTGGACGATTTCCTCTGAGGCGATCCAGTCAAAACTCCCGTCTTCAATTATGCGGAGGATCATTTTTTCGGGGAGTCTGTCTTTAAGAATTGCAGAAATGAGGATGTTGGTATCGACTATTACCTTAATGTTCTTTTGCGGCATTCATTGACCTCGTAGCGAATCTCTTTTTCACTTATATTAATTGAGCTGTGCATGCGTTGGATACGCTTGTTGGATTTTTTCCAGTTTTCTGTTACTTTTGCATCAGGTGATGTTTCTTCGACAAGGACGACTTCTACGAAAGTTCCCTGTTTGAAAGGAAGATTCTTTATTGAAATACTTCCGTTTTTTTCGATCATGGCGTGTGCTTTATATGCCTGCATATCTACCCTCGGATTTTATAATGGGAATATAATACCCTCCCATAATGTCATTATCAAATCTCACATAAGGTTCACGGCATCCACATCTGCGTAGACATCCAGATCCTTGGGGCGTTTTGTGTGAAGAATCTGCTCACGGAGCGTCTTCCTGAATTCCTTCATGCGGTCGCCCCGGAAAATAATCAGGTAGCGAAACTTGCTCTTTACTTTGGAAACAGGTGAGGGTATGGGGCCGCCTATCTTGATTCCCGGATTTATGGAAGGACGGAGACGGTTCAGGAACTCGTCTGCGAACTTCGCAACCTGGCTTTCGTCGGGGCCGCGGAAATGGACGGCTATCAGGTGAGCGCAGGGGGGGAAGTTGAGCATCTTCCTTACCGCGAGCTGTTCATCGTAGAACTTTAAAAAATCGTTTGTCCTTGAGCATTGAATGGCGATGTTCTGCGGCGTGAAAGTCTGGATTAGAACCTCGCCCGGCACGTCGCCGCGTCCCGAACGCCCCGCAACCTGCGTGAGAAGCTGGAACGTGCGTTCCTCGGCCCTGAAATCGGGAATGTGGAGACTGAGATCGGCGTTGATTATGCCGACAAGCGTGACGTTCGGGAAATCAAGGCCTTTGGCGATCATCTGGGTCCCTATGAGGATGTCAATCCTGCCGCTGCGGAATTCGCGGAGAACCTTCTCGTAGGAATTCTTGTAGGTCATTGTGTCGGAATCCATCCTTGCAATTCCGGCATGGGGGAAAAGTCCGGCGCATATTGATTCGATTTTTTCAGTGCCGATGCCGCTGTAGCGGATTTTTTCATCCTTGCAGTCCGGACAGCTTTTATGCGCCCGGATGACCGCGCCGCAGAGATGGCACGAGAGGCTTTCCCTCTTTCTGGAATACGTGTAGGTCACCGAACATTCGGAACATGTGGCGACGAAACCGCATTTCTGGCAGACCATTTTTGTTGCAAACCCTTTGCGGTTGAGGAAGATTATGGTCTGTTCCCCGCGTTCCAGCCGGTTCCGGATCTCGTTGACAAGCTCGCCTGAAAAGATTTTCCCTTCGCTTTTCAGGGCTTCGACATGCATGTCTACGATCCTGATTTTCGGCATTACACAGTGGTCTACCCTTTTTGAAAGAATCATCATCGCATATTTTCCGGTGACGGCGTTGTTGTACGATTCGAAGGATGGTGTGGCCGAACCGAGGATGACGACCGCCTTTTCCATGTAGCCGCGCATGACGGCGACATCCCTGGCGTGATAGCGCGGCGCCTCGTCCTGCTTGTATGAGTTCTCATGCTCCTCGTCCACAATAATGAGCCCGAGATTTTTGAAGGGCGCAAAAAGTGCGGATCTCGCACCTACCACAATCTTCACCTGTCCGCGGTGGATTCTAGTCCATTCGTCAAACCTTTCGCCGTCGCTCAGGGAGCTGTGGAGGACGCTCACCATGTTGCCGAAACGTGAGCGGAAACGTTCGATCGTCTGCGGAGTCAGTGAAATTTCCGGGACAAGGACAATTGAATCCTTTTCCTGTGACAATGCGGTTGCTATCGCCTGCAGGTAGACTTCGGTTTTTCCGCTGCCGGTTACGCCGTAGAGGAGAAGGGTGTGAGGTTTAGAAGATTTTGATGACATCATCCCGTTTATTCTGGATACCGCGCATTTCTGCTCCTCCGTGAGTTCCGGCGCACATGACTGCACGAATTCCGCGCCCGCAAAAGGATCCCTGTAGACCTCCTTGTTCTCCTCGAGAATGATTTTCCCCTTCAAAAGCGATGTGATCACGCTTCTGCCAGCCCCGGTTTCCCTTTTCATGAACTCAAACGATGTGCCGGGATGCTGAAGAAGAACCTGAAGCACCTTCACCCGCGCCGGATGTTTTTTCCCCTTTTCAAAAATATACCTCTGCGCCTCCTCGGGGGAAACAAGATAATATAGTCTGATGTTTTTTCTTTTTATTTTTCCGCTGCGGACAGCGCTCGGGAGAAGTGCGCGGACAGCCTGCTCCTGCGAACAGCAGTAGTATTCGGAAATCCACTTGCCCAGCTTCAGTAGGGTGTCGGGAATTTTCGGGTGGACTTCGCAGACACTGTCTATTTTCTTGAGCTTGTCGGCCGGATAGGAGGATTCGTCTTTTACGGCGACCACATAGCCGCGCCTCTGGCTTTTGCCGAAAGGGATGTAGACCTGGATCCCCGTGCGGACCTGGGATTCAAGCTCCGGCGGAATCAGATAATCAAAGGCCTTGTCCAGAGACAGGCCAAGTATGACGCGCGCTATTTTCATTGACACCTTAATTTATTCGATCGGGAAATATTATAATAGACAGGATTGCAGGATTAACAAGCCGGCAAGGAGAGGGGAGATGATTTTCAGATGTTCCCTCAAAACTTGCGTCAAATGCCGCCGAGTTTCGCAAGTCCGCCCATTGACGTTTCGCGGTAGGAGCTTTTCAGGTCGTGTCCTGTCAGGCGCATTGTCTCAACCACCTCGTCGAAAGAAATCCTGTGACGTCCGTCGGAAAGCAGCGCGTATTCGGCACAGGTCGTGGCTCTCGCAGCCGCAAAGGCGTTTCTTTCTATGCAGGGAATTTGAACAAGCCCCATCACCGGGTCGCAGGTGAGTCCGAGATGATGCTCCATTCCCATTTCCGCGGCATATTCGACCTGGAATACGGATCCTCCGAGCAGCTGCGCAGCGCCGGCCGCACTCATCGCGCAAGCTGCGCCAATCTCGCCCTGGCATCCAACTTCCGCGCCTGAAATCGAGGCATTTGTCTTAATCATGTTGCCTATGAGTCCCGCAGTCGCAAGGGCTTTCAGGATATCGTCATCGGAAAAATTGTAAATCTCCTGGAGGCTTTTCAGTACGGACGGGAGGACGCCGCATGAACCGCAGGTCGGTGCTGTCACGACAATTCCCCCTGCCGCATTTTCCTCAGCGACAGCAAGGGCGTAGGCGGAGAGGAATCCGGTTTTCTGGGATGCCGGATCGTTTCTTTTCGCCTTGTAATAGAACGAACGTGCCTTTCTTTCCAGTCTGAGTTCTCCGGGAAGCACTCCTTCAGTGTTCAGTCCCCGCTCCAGAGTTTCTTTCATCGCCTTCCAGACTTCAGCAAGATATTGCAGTATTAAAACGCCCTCGGCATCAACAACGTATTTCCAGACAGGCTGACCGCTTTCACTGCACCACTTCAGGATTTCACTCATCTTCGTGTGTCTGTAAACCGATTCCGACTCTATTTTTTCCTCATCGGAAATAACCGTCCCGCCGCCGACACTGTAATAATGCCTGTCCGAGAGGAGTTCTCCGTTCTCGGAAAAAGCCTCGAACAGCATCCCGTTCGGGTGGGGTTCAAGAACTGTTTCCGGCTTCCATATGAAATCTACGGACGCCGGCTTTAAAACATCTGTTATCGCCTTGTCGGCGAGATGTCCTTTGCCTGTCGCGGCAAGGCTTCCGTAAAGGGTGACTCTGAATTTCCCAGCCCCGGGATTTTCCCTCTTGAACCTCTCGGCGGCAAATTTAGGACCCATCGTATGGCTTGATGAAGGCCCGTTCCCGATTTTATATATTTCCCTGATTGATCCCATTATCCCAGGAATACCGGTTTCAGGTGGCGGTCAAAGATGTTTTCGGAAACATTGTCGCCTATGATTTCCTCATATTCCTCCAGAGCCCTGTAATATCTGTCGCCCATTTCAACCGCAACCTTGTAGCCGACGTGGATCAGCTGGCGGAAGTTGGGGTTGTAGTTGGCGCATGACTGATTGTGGCGGAGGGTTTCCGCGAACTTCGCAGAATTCCACTTCTTGACTTCCTCCACGGAGGGGAGCCTGTCTTTTTTAATGTCAATGACGGTTGCATACGGACCGCAGAGTTCGTCAAATCTTCCCAGGGCGTTTATATAGATCTGTTTTGCGATTTCGAGTCCTTCGCCTCCGGCCTGCGCAAGGCCGATGACTTCTTCGAGCCAAGTTGTGCCCGCAGTCTTGATGTGGAGTCCGGCATTGTGCTTTGCAAGGGCTTTCCTGATCGGTGCGTATATGGAGAACTTATCGCTTCCGGAATGGACGCTGAGTTTGAGGTTTTCCGGAAGGCCGAATTCTTTCACGGCGAACGCAATCACTGCGAGATCCTGGTTGAATTCCTTTTCAAACTGGGTGACATTCCCTACGTAATCAACACCCTTGTTGAAGCGGCCCGTGAATTTCGGGGCGATTGTCTGTGCGGGAATCTTCTCGTCGGATATTGCGGCGAGAATGAAGAGGAGTTCGACCGGCGTCTGGGGCATGTCGGTTTCATCCATTGACACTTCGGTTACAAAATTATCCTTGCCTTTGACTGATTCGACCTTCCTGTATATTTTTCCGGCCTCCTGAACGGCAAGGAGGTATTTCCGGGCGATTTTCTCCAGAGCCTCCCCTGTGATGTCAAAGGTTTCACCGGTGCCGGGAATGTCCAGTTTCCTTGCATAGGAGCCGTGCCTGTCAACAAAAGTTTTTATGCTTTTGTCATCGGCGGACTTGCCTGTGAAGTCGGCGACGTCCAGCGTGAAAAAATTGCTTGCATCAATGAATCCGCCGACATTTTTCAGGCTGATATGGTCGGCATCTACAAAATAGGGGTTTTTCCAGCCGAGAGCTTTCACGGCGGCATCCGCCTCCCCCCTGACATCTCCCGGGGCCGTATGGATGATCTGGTGTTCGCGGTTGGATTTGTTCCAGACGGGAGCTATTTCCACTCCTGCGATTTCCGCCTTGATGAACGCCTTGAGCTGAGCTTTGCCCTGATGCGCGAACCTGTCGCCTATGCCCATAGAATACTTCGGGAGAATCATTCCAACACCTCTTAATTATTTTGAGACAACTGCAAAATCGGCGAATTCAAGATTTAAAACTGAGCCAATTTCAAAATTGACGAATTCAAGGTAGGGATGGCTCTCCGAGCCGTCCGTTCTGAGGCGGCGGTTTCGGAGAAACCGCCCTACCTTCGCCAATTTTGAAATTACCTCAACTGAGAACACGAAAACAAATCTGTTTTTATTTTACCGGAGCAACTTTTATTTTCAATGCGGTATTCAAGGATTTTTCAGTTCACCATAGCAGGGGAAATTGCAAGAGAACTGCATCCATTAATCCAGTCATCCACGGGACGGCAGTGAAAAATCATCAGAATTTTATCATAAGTGGATATTGACACGGGAAATGGCCTGTGATATACTAAACATGTTCAGTAAAAGATTTCAACACTTTGCCCGTGACGAGGGAGGAAGAGTGACCGGATGAAGAAGACCATGAAATATTCCCTTGACAAGATATCGGCCGAACTTGGCATCGGCAAGACGACCGTATCCCTCATCCTCAACGGCAAGGCCCGTAAATACGCCATAAGCAGAGCCTTGGAAAACAAGGTGAAGGACTTCTGCCGGAACGCAGGTTATTCCATAAACGTCCATGCCAGGCGCATGTTGCAGAAGCAGTCGGGAAATATCGGAGTGCTGATACCGGCATATCCTTACATCCGTCACAATCCGGACGAGAATCCGTTTTCCGATGACAATGTCACTGAAATAATCGGGGGCATTGCAAAAACAGCCCACGAGCATGGATGCAGGTTCAACGTGCAGACGATCACTCCGGAAATTTCGCTGGAATTCCTGTCGGAATGGGTGAACTCCAAGGAAGTGGATGGCATTATCCATTATGGCTTAGTGCGGAAAAGCCTCTTGAAAATGATAGTGGAGGAAAAGCTCCCCTTCATTGCCATAGGTGAAGATCCTTTCATCGGCATCCCCACCGTCTCCGCAGACGAATATTCCGGTTCGTTCCAGGTGACGGAACATCTTATCGGCAAGGGGCATAGGGATTTCCTGTATCTTTCCGGCATGAAGCTCAGCTATGTGTCGAAAGAACGTATCAGAGGGTTCTGCGACGCCTTGAAGAGGCATGGCGTAGCACATGTTCCGGACAAGTCCCTCTGTGGTGATTTCGAAGAAATCAAGGCCTACGAATTTATTAGAAAGCGCCTGGCCTCCGGGAAAATGGTGGAAACTGCAATTGTGTGCGGGAACGACTCCATGGCCATAGGTGCGATAAGAGCGCTCAAGGAAGCCGGACGGAG
>JBAYFV010000083.1:0-12160 GCA_041666985.1 Victivallales bacterium | reverse complement strand
TTCTCGACAGCACATCCGAGATTCAAAAGCAGGCGATTGACATGGCCATTGCGGTGACGGCGCTGAAGGATTTCGATTATGACTGGGCGAAACTCTCCCTTAACAGCGAAAACCGCAAGCTTATTGTTGCACTGGACATCTACGGGAGGCCGGCCAAAGCGCTTAATTTCGGGTTCGACACGGATGTGGGGCTTTACAAGTCCGAGGAGGGGAGCGGCTACACCGCAGTTTTCGAGGCAATTCTGTTTACGATTAACTTCTCGCTTCCAATTAACAGGATGCTGTATTATGGTAAGGGGATTAATGACATGATGAAAGGCGATAATGATTAAGTCAGGAGGTTATATGGACAAATCAATTTTGGCCGCCCTGTTTTTCGGGGGGTGTGTTTTAAGCGGATGCATGTTTCAGACAAAACATGAAATCGAAGTGAAGCCGATGCACATCACGATAGATGTGAATGTGAAGATTCAGGAGGAGCTCAAGGAGAAATTCAAGAAGACAGACGAAGTCTCGAAGGAGATCAGCGACAAGGAGGCGGAGGACGCCCTGAACAAGTATCTTGAATCACAGAAGGTCAACTGACAATTAAACAAGGGGAATGAATATGAACGCATTTATCGGAAAACTGATGGCTCTCGTAATGTTCGCAGGTCTGGTTTTTATTGCGGCTGACGGATATGGCATGGACGGCATTCAGAGACTTGCAATAATAAAGGGGCTGAAAATCAAGGGGATAGTCGGGGAGAACAACAAGGGGCTCCTGGAATTCAGGACAGGGGATAAGTCCGCAGCGGCCGTAGTGGACGAGGAAAACGCGGACCGCTCAAAAAAATATGCCGATATTGCAAAGAAAACCGGTGTGTCTGTTGCCGACGTAGGCGTGCAGAGAGCCGCCCAGATAGCGCAGGTGGAAGTGTCTGGCGTATTGATTCAGGACGCAAAAGGTGTCTGGAGCAGGAAATAGTTTGCCGGCAAATCCCGGTCTCCGCCCGGCATACTGATAAGTTTTGCCTGTGCGGGAATCAAATGCCTTTTTGAACGTTTTTTTTGACAAGATGGAGCCATGAACATGTCTGAGAACAATGATGTCAGGGCCCGGATGGATGCAAAAGAGGGGATTGTTCTCGGAGTCCTTCTGGGAATCATCCTTTTCGTTCCGCTCTTGTTTTCCCATTTTTCCCTCAGGATGTGGCAGGAGCTTTCATGGCATAATCCTGTTGACATTTCCATGATTGAATGGAGCACTGCGTTTCTCAACACGTTCCTGTTCTTTCTTCTTGTTGAAACCTACCGCCAGACCGGCAGGAAGATATTGGTTTTCATGGGATCCGGTTTCCTTGCCATGGGGTTGCTCGGTTTCGAGTACGCCCTGAGCATTCCCGGATCCGAGACGGCGGCCTGGGTGAAAGGCGTATCGCTAATGCTGGGAAGCTTCTTTTTCCTTCTCGGTATTGCCGCAGGAAAGGACAATGGCAAGGACTTGCCGCGGGCATTTGTGCGGATAATCCTTCCTTCGGTGTTTTTAGCGGTATTCTGCGGATGGATTCCCCACGGGCTGCCGCAGATCCTGCCGAAGATTATTTCACCCTCCGGCACTGTAACTGTTTTCGGGGATATTTTCTTCTGGATTCCCGGCGCGCTTTTCTTTATTGCGTCAATCCCGTGGCTTCACGGCTATATCGGGAAAAAGAGAAAGGAGGATCTGGTTTTCGCCATTGTGATCCTGCTATGCGCCCAGTTTTCCCTGACTGTGAGATATTCAAGTGCATGGGGGGTCATATGGTGGGGATGGCATCTGGGACTGTTCATAACCGGCGTACTTGCCTCCCTGTATCTCCTGATTCTCTGTCTGCGGTATTCGCTGATATGGAGACTTCTGCTTTCCCTCGGTCTTGTTTTCGGACTGACGGTCATAATTTCCTCGGGAATAATCCAGAGCTATTTTGAAAAACGCACAAACGACGAGATTCGCGGCAGGCTTGCAGTACAGCAGAAAAACATGATATGCGATTCATCTGAAAGCCTGTCTTTCTGTGAAGAGAACCTGAGGCATCTTTCAAGGGATTTCCTTTTGTCGGAACGGCACGTGGAATATCCTGAGGTGACAGCGAGGGAGCTGTCTGCCGAAAACAGGGCGGACTGGTCAAAATATGTGCTTGAAACAGGATTTTGCTCGGATGACGGGATTTTTGTGTCTTCAGATGTGCCGGGCGGGGGGGCTGAATTCCGCGATGATGCGTTTCCGAATCTCAGCAGCCAGGCTTTCAAGAGTGAGGGGAAAGCTGTTTTCGGGGAGTTCTATTTTGACGGGCAAAGGAAAAGATGGGTCGCGGCTGCGGCTTTTTCTTTCAGGATGCCAGACGGCAGAAGATGTTTTTTCTACAACATTGTTGATGTGACAAGCCTTAAGAACAGAAGCATTGTCGCCGGGGGAGGAAAGACAGTTGAGAATTCATGCGGGAGGATGGTCGTATGCGGAAAAAGCGGAAGATTTATCTACTGCAGCCTGCCGCAGTCATATCTTGAGGGTTTTGACAGAAGGGTTCCGCAGAACGAACTTCCCCTTGCCAGGGAACTTGTCTCTCTTTTGCCGGGATCGATGCCGAATGCCGGCATTCTCCTTCTTCCGCATTCAGGCAGGGATTATCTTGTCATATCCGGCATGCTGAAGGCTGCCGACTGGGTTGTCGTTGACATAATAGATGACGGATACCTCCCCCACATTAACCTGAACAGTTCAAGATACGTGTTTGAAGCGACGGGGATGGTCGTGTTCCTTGTGGGTTTCATAGTCCTGTTCATCCTTCTGAATTACCAGATTGCGAGGCCGCTTGGACATCTTGTCACGGCAACCGCCAGGCTTGAAAAAGGAGATTTTTCCGTCAGGATAAATTCCAAGGAGACAAATGAGCTTGGAGTTGTGGCCAGTTCGTTTGACCGGATGGTGTCCAGACTCCAGCAGTATTACGATGAGCTTCAGAAGACTGTTGCTGAGAGGACGAAAGCCCTCCAGGATGCGAAAGACGCAAACAATTCAAAAACACGTTTTTTCACAAACGTAAGCCATGAGCTTCGCACTCCGCTCAGCGGCATACTGGGTTTTGCCAGGCTTGGAATGGACAGGGATCGGTTAAAAGACACAGACAGGGTGCTTGATTTCTTCAAATGCATAAACGGGAGCGCCGAGCGTCTGCTGGGCATGATAAACAATCTTTTAAGTTATGCAAAACTGGAATCCGGGCACATGAAATTCACATTTGCCGACACAAGTCTTTTCATGGTGGTACTCCAGTCCTACACCGAACTCAAGTCGAATTTCGAGGAGAAGAATATGCGATTTGTGTGTCCGAAACCCGATTTTGATACAAATGCGTGGATTGACGGGGAGAAGGCGTTGATAGTCGTCAGAAACCTGCTTGGCAACGCCCTTAAGTTTTCCGAAGCGGGGCGAGTTATAAGTGTCACATTCGAACATGACAAGGACAATATATCCGTTAAAGTTTCCGATGAAGGCCCTGGAATACCGGAATATGACATGGATAACATCTTTGACAGGTTTTTCCAGTCCGACGCAACCAAGGGCAAGGTGGGTACGGGGCTCGGATTGTCGATTTGCGAGGAGATAATAAAGATCCATAATGGCACAATTCGTGCTTGCAATAATGCCGATGCTGGGGCATCGTTTGTCTTTTCAGTGCCAGTCGGGCGGGATCGTGCCGGAAATGGGGGCGGAAATGAAAATAAACAGTAATGCTTGGAAAAAAAGAATTCTTATTGTAGACGACGACCGGACAAATGTTCTTATCCTGGAAGAGATTCTCGGCAGGGAATTTGAAATCAAATCGGTTTTTGACGGTGAATTGGCGCTCGGGACAGCCGGGGATTTCAAGCCCGACGTCATTCTTCTCGACATAATGATGCCGAACTGCGACGGGTATGAAGTCTGCACGAGATTCCGCCAAAAGCCGGAACTGGCCTTCACTAAAATAATACTTCTGTCTGCAAAATCCATGCTTGACGACAGGCTGAAAGGCTATCAGTCCGGAGCGGACGATTTCATTACAAAACCTTTTGAGCCGGAGGAGCTGCTCGCCAAGGTCAGGGTCTTTATCAGGTTGAAATCCGTCCAGGAGATTGACAGGATGAAGGATGACCTGATAAATCTCTTCTCCCATGAGACAAGGACGCCGCTGAACTCAATTCTCGGTTTCGCCCAAATACTCGAAGCGTGCGATAAGTTGGATGAACACGAAAAAGAATGTGTGAAACATATAATCAATTCCGGGAGAACGCTTCTGGAACTTGTGAATAAGACAATTCTCCTGTGCAACATCAGAAACGGAACAAGGATACTTGTCGAGAGGAAGACCGACTTTGAAACAATAATTGAAAAGGCGGTAGCTTCCGTGCAGGATAAAATAAGGGAGAAAAACATTATTCTGCTCAAGGAGCTGGATAATGCCGCCCTGCCATTCAACGTGGACGAGGATCTTATTGTGGCGGCTTTGTCCTATGTGCTTGAAAATGCCGTTAAATTCTCGCCCTATCTTGGCGCGGTCGAGATATCTGTCAGAAAGGGCGAAAACGGAATTGTCTGCGATGTCAAGGACAACGGCAAGGGGCTTGAAAAGGGGGGAGAGCGGGCGGACATGCTTTTCAGCGGATTTTATGTGGGGGATCTGGATCATCACGGACGCGGACACGGATTGAGCCTCGTCATCGTGAAACATATAATGCTTCTCTACGGGGGAACAGTGTCGGCGATGAACAATAAGAACGAACCCGGATGCACGTTTTCCCTGACGCTGCCTTTCAGCATTTTCGAATGAAATCAAAGGAATAATCCTGCCCGCATTGATTTTGGCGAAACATGATATAAATTCTGCATCTGCAATTTTATGGGCGCATAGCTCAGTTGGTTAGAGCGCTACGTTGACATCGTAGAGGTCGTTGGTTCGAGTCCAATTGCGCCCACCATTCTTCTTTTGAAACCGTCCTCGGATTCAAAGGGATACTGACCGAAGCTGAATGAACGAAGCAAGTGAAAAGGAGAGGAGCCAGTCGGCTTCAAACTACGCCCGGCAGGCCAGTCTTTATGGATTTCTTTTATGCATACATCCTTGAATCGGTCAATGACAGTGAAATCAGGCATTACGGTTGCACTGAAAATCTTCGTCAAATCTGTCTTCTTGAAATCTCACTGTAATTTGATATATGCCGATTTTTAGAGGTTACCTAAATCAAGGGGAGGGGGATAGCATGAAGTTTGCAAAGATCATCTTAATCCAGACCGCAGTTGTTCTGGTCGCGTCAACAGCTGTATTGGCTGCGGATCTCTATGTCAAGGCCGGTTCGGGCGGAAATGGCACGAAGGCGTCGCCGTTCGGAGATCTCTGGCAGGCGGTTGACAGTGCGAAACGCGGCGACATAATCCGTGTCGCGGCCGGAACCTACAACGGCAAGGGCGGCAGCGGCAATTTCACCGTTAAAACCCCGGGTCTAACCGTTGTCGGCGGCTATGACCAGAATTTCTCGGCACGGGATCCCTTCAAGAATCTGACAATCCTTGAAAGGGCAAAGGACTATAAGGGTGACTTCACGGGACTGGGAGACGGAATCATTGAAGGAAAACAGGGGGCCGACCATGGCGGGCTTGTCATAGACGGGCTTGTCCTTAATTCGGCGTCGAGGAATTCATATTATGACGACGGCAAGATAAACGCCAAGGGATCCTGGAACGGAGCTTTGCTCAAGACGAACGGGAAAAACATAAAGATCAGAAACTGCATCCTCATCAATCCATACGGGGAAGGGATTTCGTCCGCTTGGCAGGGAACCGAGAATGAAGTCAGCAACAGTTTCATCCTCAACACATTCTACTGTGCGGTATCAACGCGTTCGGCCCAGCCTGACAGTGTCGTCAGGATCGTCAACAACACGATCTCCTTCTGCTGGTTCCAGCCGGGCAAGGGCGGTGGAATGTGCCTTTTTGTCGGCAGCAGGGGAAAGACGATAATCGAAAACAATATTTTCGCTTTCGCCCAGACGGAGGATGGAGAGGCGGGGTTTGCCGTCAGCAACACCTTTGGGAATGAAGACACGGTTCTGAGGAACAACGTGTTTTTCCAGTGTCAGGGCGGATATTACAAGTACATGGACTCCGACAAGAAAAACCTTCTTGTCTGGAAGCCGGAGGAGCTCCGGCAGCTCAACGGCAAAAGCGACGATTTCATGCTTGAGAAGGCCGAAGGCAACGCCGAAGCGGATCCGAAACTTATGCCCGACAAGGACTACTATGAGAAGTTTTCTAATTTCGTCGCTTCAAAACCTGGAAAGCTGAACATGGATTTCCTCAACCAGTGGCGCAGGAGCGTCGGACTCCCTCTTCAGGCGGAACCGGGATCGCCCAGGAAGAACTGGGGCATGCAGTATCCCCTGGACAAAGTGGTTCCGGATCTGCTGTCGAAGCTTCCCGGAAAAGGCGTCCAGGCAGCCGGGCCGTTCAAGGAATACAAAGGTGCGGCGGCTGAAACCGCTCAGCCCGGACAGTCTGCGGCCAATGCGGACTACAGGCAGGTCGAGTTCGATACGTTCAAAAAAGGATCTCCGGAATCAAAGGCGTATGTGTCGGCGCCGGTATCATTCAAGGCGGGAATCGGCGAAAAGAAAAACACATTCGTCCTGAAAGACGCTCCGAATTCGGATTATATCTGCGTTGAGCTCATCAAGCCCGGTGAATCGTATCCCACGAGAAATTATGCATACGGATATATCCTCAAGGGAACCGATGCCGATAAGGAATGGGAGAAGCTCGGCAGGAAAAAGGACAAGATCAACAAGGAGGGCGGCATTTCCGTGAAGGGGAAGGCCACATACACCGGCAATGAGAGCTATTCATACACAACTGCAGTTATTATTGATGAAATAGTGAAATAACAAAGGAGAGAAGAAATGAAATTGAAAATGTTGATGGCCGCCGTGACAATGATTGCCGTGACAGGTGCCTATGCACAGTTCGGGATCGGGGACATCCCCGGGATCAAGAAGGATGTAAAGCCTGAAGTCAAGAAGGAGGAAGTGAAAAAGGATGATGCGAAGACCGCAGGAGCAGGTACCGCCCTGCCTTTCGGCGTGAAGCTCGGCGGACAGCAGGCCGTAGCAAAAGGCGACGCCGGTTTCGCAACTGTTGAACAGGCTGTCGCCGCCGATGCCGAACTTGAGGTCGCGGTTGACAAGCCTGAAATGGTGATCATCAATGTGTTTCCGGCTGACGACAAGGGAAATGTCAAGGAAGGCGCAGCCGCAATCATAATCCTGTTCCAGAAGATCAACAAGGGGAAGATAGACCAGACGATGGACAAGAAGAAGATCCCCGCAGGAACATATCTCATGAACGTTATGGCGGCCGACAAGACCTCGAGGATCGTTTTCAAGGTAAAATAAGATTCGGTTGATGAAAAATGCGGTCTGTCACCGAACGGGCCGCATTTTTTTATTTACGGCATTGGCATTGATCCGTGTTTTCTTCAGAACTTGCAATTGCCTTCAAGCTAATCATTTTCCGATGCAGAATCTGCTGAAGATGTCGTCGAGAATATCGAAAGAGGCGTCTTCGCCGGTGATTTTGCCGAGCGAGAAAACGGCTGATCTTAAATGGACTGCGGCGAGCTCCCAGTTCCGGCTGGTGATGGTTGATACTGCTTCCGGAATGGCTTTGGCTGCGTCCTCGAGCAGTGCGGAGTGCCTTGAACTGACCGCAAGTTCGGGTTCTTCGGTATGGGGATGTCCCCAGGCTTTCTTTTCTATGGCGTCAAGGAGTTTTTCGATCCCCTTGTTTTTTTCAGCGGAAACCTTCACAGTGTCAATTCCGGTGTCCGGAAGCAGCGAGGGATCTTTTACCAGATCGGTTTTATTCCATACGGCAATTGAGCTGTCGCGGTTGCGCACATGAGTTTTCATGGTTTCAATTTCAGATTGTAATTCAGAACAGGGGTCAAGTATCCACAGGACCAGCTGCGCCTGTTTAAGGGAGGCGAGACTTCTTTCGATTCCCTTGTTCTCAATCAAGTCGTCGGCATCGCGGATCCCGGCGGTGTCAATCAGCCTGACGGGAATGTCCCTGATCACGGCATGTTCTTCAACGGTGTCTCTTGTTGTGCCGGGGAGGGGCGTGACAATGGCCCTGTCATAACCGAGGAGGAGGTTGAGCATGCTGGATTTACCGACGTTCGGTTTTCCGGCTATTACAATCCGTATTCCCTCCCTAAGTACCGCGCCTTCGGTTTTATATTTCAGAAGGCCCGTGATTTTTCCGGATGATTCGTTAAGCCTGCCCTTGAGATCGTCCGGAGAAGTCCAGTCGAGGTTTTCCTCTCCGAAATCGAGACGTGACTCGCATTCCGACAATACAAAAATGAGAGAGTTTCTTATTTCACGGACGGTTTTTCCGATTATTCCCCCCGCCTGTCTCTCCGCGAGGTTAAGCGCCATTGAACTCTGCGCGGAAATTATTTCCGCGACCCCCTCGGCCTGCGTAAGGTCAATTTTGCCGTTCATGAATGCGCGGAATGTGAATTCTCCCGGGTTTGCCTGTCGCGCCCCCGCCCTGAGGCAGAGTTCAAGTACCTTTCTCGACACGAGGGTTCCGCCGTGGCATTGTATTTCGACTATGTCTTCTCCGGTATATGAGTTTGGGGCGGGGAAGTATACGGCAATCGCCTGTTCTGCAAATAAGCCGTCTGGGGATGTGCATTTCCCGAGAAGCATGATTCTCCGGTTTTCCCGGGAGAGTTTTTCATGTCCGCGCCAGAAGGAACTGGAGACGCGCAGGGCGTCCGATCCGGAAATTCTTATTACTGCTATGGCCCCGCCTGTGCCGGTTGCTATTGCAGTTATCGTGTCGCTAATGTTTTCCATGGCCCTGTCAATATTTTATGTGGTCTGGGAATCTTGTATTTTTTTAATTTAAACTGTAAATTCAGGCCTTATTATATATTCAAACTGTACGAATTATAAGATTGCATCCGATTATTTACATATTTTACAGGGGGGTTTATTTTATTTATGGAAAGAAAAGCTTTCAAGGATATACCAGCCGATTTAAGAAGCAAATACCAGTCGGCCATGGGCGCGAAAGACATTGAATACGCAATAATGCTTTTAAAGGGGATTGTCCAGAGGGATCCTTGTTTCGGTGAGGCAAGAGACCAGCTCAGGAAGCTTGAAAAGTCAAAAGTTGTCAGTATCGGGTTTTTTGCAATGCTCATTTCGGCCTTGAAAACTTACAGCACCCTGACTGCCGGGAGAACGCAGCTCGCCAGAAAAAAACCTCTGGACGCGTTGAGACATGCCGAGGATATGCTGGCTGTCAATCTCAAATCCCTTGCCGCTTTAAACCTTATGGCGCAGGCGGGACGGGAACTCAATGCGCGGTTCATATCAATAGAATCGCTTGAAATAGCCAGGGAGTATTTTCCGAAGAACATAGCGGTTCTGGACTGGCTTGCCGAAGAGTATGCCTCCAACAACCAGGGAACACACGCACTGAGGATAAGGCAGGAAATCTGCGCCATTAGGCCGGATGATCTGAATGCCCAGCAGAAAGTCAGGGCGGCTGCGGCTCTTGCAACAATGCAGACGGGAAAATGGGAGGAGAAGGCGGACACGTCCGGTGAAAGTTACCGTAAAATACTCAAAAGCAGTGATGAGGCCGTCAAGCTTGAACAGAAGGATCGTATTGCAAGAAACATAGATGACGTCAAAGATCTCATCGGCGGGCTTGAAAAGCAGATAGCCGAGGGAAAGGGGACTCAGGAGCTGAAACGAAAGCTTGCCGACCTTTATCAGAAGGCCGATCAGCACGACAAGGCCATTGAATACTACAATATGGTTGCCGTGGAAATCGGAGCGATGGATCCTTTTATTGACAGAGCCATAGAGAAATCAACAGTTGCCAAATATGACAAAAGCCTCAGGGAATGGCGCGAGTATGCGGAGGCCGCTCCCGACAAAAAGGCGGAGGCGGACAATAACATTGCAATCATCGAGGCGCAGTTAAACAATTTCAAGCTTGAAAGAGCGCTTGAGCGCGTAAACAGCTATCCCAACGATTTGCAGCTCAGGTATGAGCTTGCACTCGTATATTTTGAACTTGGCGATTTTGAAAACGCCCTGGGACAGTTCCAGCTTTCACAGAAAAACCCCCAGAGAAGGCTTGCTTCCATTGTTTATCTCGGACAGTGCTTCCACGAGAAGAAACAGTATGACATCGCCATAGAGGAGTACACCAAGGCCATCAGCGAAATGATCAGCATGGACAGGCAGAAAATGGACGCCCTTTATTTCCTCGGCATGACGTACGAGGAAACGGACAACATTGAAAAAGCTGTTGAATGCTTCAAGCAGATTTACAGGGCGAACATCAAGTTCAGAGATGTTTCTGACCGCATAAACAGGCTTACTGGAAAAGCCTGAGACCGTCATTCTTTTGAATTGGCCTATTTATGGATATAAATCCTATTTTTCAGTCTGCCCAGCGTCTTTTTTCCAGAACCCCTCATTCCGGAGAAAGCACACACGGTATCCCTTTTGATACGACCATGCCGATGTCGGATGTAAAACATGAATTCGATTCTCCCTACCCGCTTCCTGAAGAAGTCACGAAAAGATATATCATCAGAAGGCCTCTTGGAAAAGGGGCGTTCGGAATCGTGTGCCTTGCCGAAGACAGGAAAATAGGCCGTCTCGTGGCGGTCAAGCAACTGGTCAATTACAGGAGGAGGGATTCCGAAATATACGAAAGGTTCATGCAGGAGGCAAGAATAGGAGCCCAGCTTGACCACCCGAACCTGGTCAATGTGCTGGCCTTGGAGGAGGATGAGAATTCAGCCTGCATCATAATGGAATATCTTGGCGGAGGAAGCCTTGCCTCGTATATCAAGAAGGAGAAAAAGGTTGACATCCAGACTGCCGTCAGGATAATCACCGGAGTGCTTACGGGGCTGGATGCGGCGCATCACGTCATGGTCATTCACCGCGACATCAAGCCCCAGAATATTCTTTTCGGTCCGCATGGGGAGCCGAAGATCTCGGATTTCGGCGTAGCCCATCTTCCGGTTGTATCCGGAGGAATTCCCGAGAACCGTATTGATTATCAGAAGAGGGTGATCGGCACCCCACTGTATATGGCGCCTGAACAGATATCAAATAAACCCTACGACCACAGGGTCGATCTTTATGCCATCGGGGCGGTTCTCTACGAGATGCTGACCGGGAAGAAAATATTCAGTCCGCGCGGCGATATAGGTATTGAAACAATGAGAAACCTGATACTGACCATTGAGCCGGATCCGATTGACGCATTCGTCGGCATACCCGCTGGACTTGCCGCTGTGACAATGAAACTCCTGGCAAAAAAGCCGGGCGACAGATTTCCGGATGCGAGATCCACCATAATCGCGCTGGAGAAGCTTGATTTGCCGGTTGTCGGGAAAACGCAGGGCGTTCACCCTGAAACAAGAATCGGCGTTTCCGGTCCGCTTATAAGTTCGCCAGCGGCGATGCTTGAGGACGTGATAAGGCTTTTCCTTGTTGATGGAAGCATATCGCCTGCGGAAAGAAGAGAGCTTGACCGCCGTGCGGAGCGTCTTGGGGTAAGCGGCCTTCACGCAAGGGGAATTGAAAATAAAATAAGGATGGAGCTCGGATATCCGAGCATTGAATCGGTTGAAGCGTATACTGATCTCATGAGACAACTCATGAATGCGTCTCCGGAATTGAAAATCAGTCCGGCAAATCATGAACTTCTTGAGAAAAGAAGGGAGGAGCTTAAAATTTCCCATGAAGAGGCCATCTCCCTTGAAAAAGAACTTTCAGACAAGATAAAATACCAGAATATTGCTGAAAATGAAAATTCCGTTTAGGCCGGGAACGAATCCTAAGGGTCCGCTAAAAAATAACTTGGGCATTTGCTGGCGGAGATTTCGGATTGATTATCATGGTGCGAAAGAGGAGAATATCTGAAGATATTTGACGATTGAGCAACGTGATAAGCGGCCGGAAGAACGCCAGCCCCTTGGGACGGGAATCCATGCATTTGTCTTCTTCGTTGCTTCACCCTTCGCGTATGCCCGATACGCTCAGGGTTTGCGCCTAAAAT